>CAZAFY010000044.1:0-9232 GCA_964484445.1 uncultured Eubacteriales bacterium | reverse complement strand
CGTTTGGTTCGGGACCAAAAGGCCGGAGGTTCGAATCCTCTCGCCCCGACCACTGTATAAGAAACGGGAAGGTGAATTTCACCTTCCCGTTATTTTTTTACCAAAAATTTCTTCGTTTGAGCTGTCGATAAAACAAATAGAATACTGATACCGATAAAAGGATTACATAGAGATATCCGTATTTCCAGGGGATTTCCGGCATGGAGGTAAAATTCATTCCATACCAGCCCGCAATGAACATGAGCGGGGTGAAAATTGCAGTGATAATCGTTAACATGGTAATGACGGTGTTTTGTTTCAAGTCTAGGGAAGACTGGTAGATTTCTCGAACTTCCCTTGAATAATCTCGTATAAACTGTGTACTTCCACGCAAGCGTTCTGCCCGCTCGGCAAATAGGCGAAAGAGAAACAAACGATCAACATCAAAACATTGATTCTCATTGGTAGCTAAACCATGTGCTATTTCAATGATTTGCGTATAGAAATTCTGTAAGACAAGAAGACGTTTTCGAATGTTGATCATATCACGATTAAAATGACCATTCTTTCCTTGTCCAATGGCGTCTTCCATTCGAGCGATTCTTTCTTCTAAGTTTTCCAGGACGGCAATGTCGTCACCGGTAAGCTCATCTAGGAAACTATATAGAAAACGTTCCATATTTGCTTCATGCCAGTAGTTTTCACGTGTCATTTTTTGCAAAATCGTTGAAACGACTTGCATATGATCAATAAAGACGATTCTACCGGGTTTGATGAAGAAGCTGAAGGTTTCATTACCCTTGCTGAATTCTTCGCCTGGTAAAACGATGGTGCCTAAATAATAATCATGATGTGTTTCGATTTTGTTGTAATGGATTTGAGCAGGATCTATGACCACCTGCTCGCCGAATCCACAGGATTGTTGGATCGACTGGAATTCGGATTGATTGGTGATGGCAAGAAAAGATTCGGGCCAGTCAACACAAATCTGAGATCCCTTATATTCTAATGATGTTTTCCCAAAAGTATAGAGTTCTATGGAAATCATCCCCTTTTTCATTCGTATAAAATCAGTATATCATATTTTTCTTGGAAATGAAGCGGAGGCTTGATTTTTTTTTGACGCCATGCTATACTTTTCCCCGATACATTTGAAACATGCTACTGTGGCTCAGTTGGTAGAGCGGCGCACTCGTAATGCGCAGGTCGCCGGTTCGAATCCGGCCAGTAGCTCCATTGCTCAAAAGGGAGCCGCAATTGCAGCTCCCTTTTGTTATTATCTGATTCTTATTTCATAAGCCAATAAAAATACTCGCCCGCAAAATGCGACCGAGTCTTTTTATGTTTGCAAACACTTAATATACTGTTGTTGAGAACTTAAACAGCTCTCTGGACTTTGCCGGAACGGATACATCGGGTACAAACGCGAATGCGAGTAGGGGTTCCACCTACGATCGCATGCACGGATTGCAGATTCGGCGCAATCACTTTCTTGTTTCGATTCCCTCTTTTGGAGATCAAATTCCCTGTTGTAACGCCTTTACCGCAAACTTCACATACTCGTGCCATGGTTCCACCTCCTTTGGTGTTGCCAAGTGTTGAACATTCGTATTCTATCACAGATATTAAGTATTGACAAGCTTTTATCCTGAGATTTTCTGAAAATTTCTCTTTTCATTTCTAAGGTTTCAGTGTAAAATATAAGTATAAGAAATCAATCCTCGATTTTTTTAAAGGAGGCGATTCTTTTGGCAGAAGAAATTAAGAAAGAATATATAGATGCCGAAGATTTACAAAGAATGTTCCGTGCTGCCACAAAGCAGCTCTTAATGAAGAGAGACAAGATCAATGCACTCAATGTTTTTCCTGTCCCTGACGGAGATACAGGGACCAATATGTACCTTACGATGAAATCGGCTGTTGACGAGCTCGCTGCAGTGGATCATTTATCCATTGCAAAAGTGTGCAGTGCAGTCAGTTTGGGTGCGCTCATGGGCGCAAGAGGAAATTCGGGAGTTATTTTATCTCAGATTCTCAGAGGTATTACCCGATACTTGGCTCAGAAAGATAAAATCAACACGACTGAGTTCGCAAAAGCGTTACAAGAAGGGGTTCAAGCCGCCTATAAAGCAGTGATGAGACCTACAGAGGGAACGATCTTGACAGTTGTCAAAGAAGCAGCGAAAGAGGCTTCTGCACAGGCACGCAATCATCGTGATTTTTCTTCCTTCTTAGCGGTAGTTATTAAGAAAGCCGAAGAAGCGCTGGAGAGAACACCGGAGCAACTACCTGTCTTAAAGCAAGCCGGTGTCGTTGACGCTGGAGGAGCAGGCTTGGTAGCAATTTTCCAGGGCTTTCATCAGGTGATCAACGGAGAAGGAGTCGGAGAAGTGCTACATGAGCAAGCTACGGAGATTCCTAAAGCAACGAACATTGCTCAAGCCGTCTTAACAGACTCCGCCGATATCGAGTTTGCTTACTGCACCGAAATGATCGTATTAGGCGAAAATTTAAGTGAAGATGTTCTTCTACAAAAGCTGATTCCTCTAGGCGACTCCCTATTAGTAGTGGGGGACACGAGTATTTTGAAAGTCCATGTTCACACCAACCATCCCGGTCGCGCTTTGGAGGCTGCTTTGGAGATGGGGAATTTGAGCAAAATCAAAATTGAAAACATGCGAGAGCAACACCATCATTTGATCATGGAATCGTTGCCAATCGAAGATGGAACAACACACAAGGAAGTTGAACCAGCCATCGATCCTATGCAAAATAAGCCGATTGCGATAGTAGGTATCGTAGCCGGAAGCGGATTAGCCGACATTTTCAAAAGTCTGGGAACTGATTTAGTGATTGAAGGTGGCCAGACCATGAATCCCAGTACGGAAGATATCGTGAAAGCTGTAGAACAAGCGCCGTCTCAAACCGTTTTTGTGCTACCGAACAACAAAAACATTATTATGGCAGCACAACAAGCAAAATTGGTCAGTTCAAAAAATATTTATGTCATTCCGACCACCACGATTCCTCAAGGAATTGCGGCTTTGCTAGCCTTTAATCCCGAATTACAAAATCATCAGGCTTTGGCCGAAACAATGGAAGCTGCCAGTAAAGATATCGTAACAGGGCAACTGACCTACTCCATACGCGATACCATTGTAGAAGATCAGACGATACACGAAGGAGACTACTTAGCGCTTTGCGATGGACAAATCGCGGCGGTTTCTCCTGATCGTGAGATTGCATTAGAGCACCTCATGGAAAAAATCCTAGAGGAGTCCCATGAAATCGTAACGATCTATTATGGTCAAGAGATCTCGGAAGAAGAAGCACAAGCATATTTACAAAAAGCACAAGCAAAATATCCGAATCATGAAATTGAACTCTATTACGGAGGTCAACCCGTTTACTATTACATCATTTCAGCCGAATAAAGAAGCGAACGTTTAATCGGGACCGCAATCGGCGGTCCCTTTTCTTTAGAAGAGGGGGAGAGGATCATGCATAAAGTGGATTCACAATTGAGCATTCACCACTTGCAAGGAGTAGGACCTAAACGCATGAAACTACTTGAAGATATGGGTATCGATTCACTCAACGATCTTCTTCATTCTTACCCCAAACGCTACCAGTTCCAAGAAAAAAGATCCTGTTGGCCCGAAGCACCTTTACCAACGTATGATGTGATGATTGATACAATCGTTTCCGGAAGTGCCAGTATTTATCGAAAGAAGAAACTGGTCATGGTCAGACTCCCACTTACCGATGAGCAAGGCACGAAACTGACTGCCATCTGGTTCAATCAACCGTATCGCAAAAATCAATTTCCGGTAGGAAGCAAACTTTGGCTTCTGGGGCGCTGCAATCAGAAAGGTTCTTTTCGTAGCATCCAAGTCAAGCAATGTGGTTTAGGAGTCGGAGTGGGTGGTTTCAAATCCCTTTACGAGCTCCCTAAAGGAATAACGCAAAATCTATTTCGACAATGGCTTAGTGAAGCATTTTCTCGTTTCGATGAAATAGAGCAGGAACTCTGGCCGGAGCGTTGGTTAAATCGATTCCCGATTTCCATAAAAGAAGCATTACTCCAAATCCACTTCCCATCCACGGTGGAAGCTCTGCAAATAGCACAACAACGCTTAATCTTGGATCAAACGCTGATTCTTCAACTCATGCAACAAGCGGTTCCCAAAACGACAAGCGGAATCGCTCAGCCCTGTTCTGATCAACAAAATCTGCAGTGGCAGAAGGGGTTACCTTTCATCCTGACCGAGGCACAAAAAAGGGTGATACAGGAAATTCGGACCGATATGGCGCAAGAAGTACCCATGGCTCGTTTTGTCCAAGGAGATGTTGGCAGCGGAAAAACAGTAGTTGCGGTGGCTGCTCTCCAACAGGCAACCGAAAATGGGTATCAAGCCGCGTTTTTGGCACCGACCGAGTTGCTAGCTAGGCAGCATGCAGAAAGTATAGCAAAATTACTGCCAAAAGGGATTCCTTTGTTTTTGCTGACCGGGAAGTCTTCGAAAGCCGAACGAGAGCTGGCTCAAGAAGCAGCTATTACCGGAATTCCGGGCGTCTGGGTGGGCACCCATGCGCTCCTGACCGATAGCATGACTTTTCGAAACTTAAGTTTGTTAGTGATCGACGAACAGCATCGTTTCGGTGTGCTTCAGCGACGCAAACTATTGCAAGACCGGTTACGGGTACCCGATTTTCTTAGTTTATCGGCGACCCCTATACCCAGAAGTTTAGCAATGCTCCTTTATGGAGATATGCAAGCCAGCATACTTGATCAACTTCCGCCCGACCGTCTGCCCATAAAGACCGTCTGGGTCCAAGAGCCCGGCCGTGTAGAGAAGTTGATGAAATACTGTTTGGACGAGATGCTTCAAGGGCATGCAGTCTATTGGGTTTGCCCCAGCATTGAGCAAACAGAGGATGCCGAAGAGAGCATGCCTTCTGTAGAAGAACGCGAAAAGATCCTCAAAACGATATGGCCAACAGACCGCTGGGCTACTTTGCACGGCCAAATGAAAGCACAGGAGCGGCAGGAAGTCATGGAACGTTTTGAGAGTGGCAAACTTTCTGCACTTTTAGCGACTACGGTCATTGAAGTCGGCGTCGATCAGCCCAAAGCAACGGTGATGGTCATAGAAGGGGCAGATCGATTTGGATTAGCCCAATTACATCAGCTGAGGGGAAGAGTTGGTAGAGGGAATCTACCTTCCCATTGTGCTTTGCTGACCTCGGGAACGATAACATCAACAGCAGAGCAGCGAATCAAAGCCCTCTGTGACTCGCAAGACGGATTTTATCTTTCTCAACTGGATTTAGAGTTGCGTGGCCCTGGTGAGATTTTAGGAACCAGTCAAAGTGGATTCAGTGACCTATTGGTTTTCCGTTGGCAAGTTGAGGAGAACACACTCGAATGTATTCGTGCCTGTTTGAATGAATGGAAGAAGGGCGATGTTCAAATCCCTGCCGAACAATGGCAGAGAATTGTTCAGCGTTTCTCAGAAAAACCCATAGCGTAGTCAGAAAGTAGGAATATGAAATGAGAATAATTGCCGGCAGTGTTCGGGGACGCACGTTAAAAAGCCCAAAGACAGACGCAACACGTCCCACTGCAGATCGGCTCAAAGAGAGCCTTTTCAGTATTTTAATGCCAAAGCTATGGCAGGCTCAGGTTCTTGATGTGTTTGCGGGCAGCGGGGCATTAGGGCTTGAAGCGTTGAGTAGAGGAGCGGCTTTCGCTACTTTTATAGAAATGAAAGCAACGACGGTCCAGTTGATTCAGGATAACGTTACCTTGTGTGGCTTCGAAGACCAAACACAGATCATTCTGGGTGATGCACTTCAAAAATTAAAAAGCTTTCGGTCCAATCAAGCAATCGACTTGGTGTTTGTAGATCCTCCGTATCAAAAAGGACTAAGCACGCAAACGTTAGAAATTTTATCGAGTGTCTCCTGGTTAAAACCAACTTCTCTGGTTGTGATCGAACATCATCTCAAAGAAATTCTACCGGAACGAGTGGAGAAACTGGCACGCTACCGACAAGTGAAACAAGGAGAAAGTGTTTTATCCTTTTATCAAATTGCTGAGGAGGATGTAGAAGAGTGAATTGGTTCAAAGCAAACCGGAAATACATCATCATCTTTAGCATCCTTTTGAGTTTAGAGCTCGTCTTTCTCTATTACCCCTTGAACTACATCGTTTATCATGGTGGTCAAGCGACGGATCTGGCTCCCTATGTTCAAGTGCAAGATGGAGATCAAGATGACGAAGGTGTTTTATATATGCTGAGTATCTTTACTTCAAAAGCCAATGGAGCACTTTGGTTGAGAGCGAAATTTGACGATAACATGGATTTGAAGCCGATTGAAACCGTGATGCCCAGCGATATGACCATGGAAGAATATAACGAGCAAATGAGAAAAAATATGGATGACAGTCAAAAAAAAGCCACACTTCTTGCACTTCGAGCAGCGGGAATCCCGGTTGAAGTGGAAGGTGGCGGGTTGATCATCAATGACTTTTCGGAAACAAGTTTAATGAAGGATATCCTACAAAAGGGCGATATCATCAAGAGATTTGAGGACCGAGCGATGCTTCTCAATGAAGATTTACAACGATTATTGCTACAACACCAACCGGGAGACGAAGTGAGCTTGCTGGTAGAGAGAGAGAATCAGCTCCTAGAAATCAAAGGGGTCTTAAGTCAAGACGAATCTGGAAAAGCCAAGTTAGGAATCTACATTGCTCCAACCCCTTGGGAACTGCTACATGAACGTGTGATCAACTTTCAAAACGAGGAAATTGGTGGAGGCTCAGCGGGGATGATGCTCACTCTGGAGATTCTTAATCAACTTTTAGAGGAAGACATCACGCGGGGTTTCAAAATTGCCGGTACCGGAACGATCCGTTTAGACGGTAGTATTGGACCGATTGAAGGCGTGAAGCAGAAATTGCATGCCGCCGAAGAACAAGGAGCAAGCTATTTTCTGGTAGCCGAGGAAAATTCAGAAGCCGCCAGATCCTTTGCAACAAGCATTGAGGTTGTGCCGGTTGCCCGGTTGGAAGAAGCCCTTGCTTTTTTACAAAGCTTAACACCTTAGTAACGAATGGGTTGTTGTATCGACCAAATTCCAGGTTGCCTTGCTTCTTGTGGCAATGCTATCTCCCAAAGCTCCGAGGCTAAGCGATCAATATCGAGAAGCCGTTGCCCATAGGCATTTAAAACGGAGGATTGTTTTCTGGGACGAGTAATGACAGGAATCGGCGAAGAAGTACGCCATTCAGATAAGATGTCTTGTCCGGTTTGATTAAAGGCTAAAACCATGGCATAGGGAAGATGCATCTTTCTGACCGGAAGATCCTCTTTCCGGATTCCCAACAGTAATTGGAAGAGACTTCTTTGTAGCTTACTGTAAGGGTAGCGTTTGCTCTTGACACGCAGGATCAATTCGTCTAAGCTACGGCTATCTCGTTTTGCAATCCAACGGTTTTCTAACCCTTCAGTCATTTCCGGAAGTTGCTTCAACTCTTCTGTCGTGCTACGTTGTAAAAGTGTTAGAATCTGAGGGGCGAAAGCTTCCGCCGATAACAAAACTCTACCAAGCTGGCTTTGCGCCTGTAAAACGTTGTAAGAAACCGAGGGTAAGTACTCGCTTAGCTCTTGACCTTCTGAGAGGGCTTTCCGAATCGCAGTAGCGCTAGCCATTGGTTGAAGGAGATCATCTAAATACCCCGCACCGACTCTAGGTATACTGAACGGTTGTAAAGAACTATTATACTGACGGATCGCTTTTAAATAAGAAATAGCCAAGATGTTGTTGGGACTTTTGAGATGAGTAGCTAAATGAGATAGCTGTGGATGTTGCGCTAACGCTTCGGTCAATGTTTTTCCGAAATTTCCTCCACTTTTTTGTTCGCTTTTTGCTAAGAGTTGTAAATGGAGATCATGATCTAATACAGAAGCAATTTCGTTCAAGACGGCAAGGTCTTCGGATTCTGCTCCAAAACTAATCGCTTCAATCCCTGGCAACTGCTCCAACAAAGAGACACCGCCTTGTGCAAAAAGATCGGCATGATGCAACGAAAATACAGTAGGAAGCATGATCACGAGATCTGCACCATGAGCTACAGCGGTTTTCGCTCTTTGCCATGGGTCGAGAATAGCCGGTGTTCCTCTTTGCGTAAAAAAGCCACTCATGATCACAACCACGGCATCGGCACGACTTTTGATTTTAGCTTGCTTCAGCTGATATTGATGTCCAAAATGAAAAGGATTATACTCTGCAACGATACCGACCATCTTCAAGACGCCACCCCCTCTATTCCAGTTCATTGTAACAAAATTAAGGGGACGGTTCAAGAAGTTTTCGTTGATATTAGATGAAACTATATATTGACAAACAGCTCAAAAAAGGATACAATATCACGCAGACTAAATCGAGGTGATACGATGATTTTGCCGGTTGCCGAGTTAAAAAGACTGGTAGGAGAGCAAAAGAAATTTCAGTGGCAAGAGCCTGTTTCCAGCTTTGATTTCACGGACATGGACATGACTTTAATCAGCCCTGTTGAGGCTGAAGTAACAGTTGTCAATGTCGGAGATCGATTTTTGGTGCATGGTTCAGCCAAGGCAGAGATGAAAATGACCTGTTGTCGCTGCTTATCGGAGTTCCCCCAAACTTTGGATGTGGAAGTGTCCGAGCAGTATCTTTTTGTCTCCAAAGGGGAACCTGAGGAAGATGACGAAGAAGAAGATGAAGAGGATTGCTATCTGCCTGTATTAGCCGCAGATCAAATCGATGTCAGTCGCTTATTGGTGGAAGCGTTAGTTAGTCAAATACCCTTGAAGATGCTTTGCCGAGAAGATTGCTTGGGATTATGTGATCAATGTGGGGCTAACCTGAATGAAGGTCCCTGTCAATGTCAACCCCAAGCAGTGGATCCCCGTTTTGCAGTTTTGAGTCAATGGGGAAAGAAATAAAACTTTGTTCGATCATTCCAACCTATGAATGATAAAGAGAACACCAAGAAGGAGGTGTGAAGAATGGGTGCTGTACCAAAAACAAAGACGTCCAAAGCGCGTCGTAACAGTCGTCGTGCCAGCAATTTCCGTCTTGGCGTTCCCGGCTTAGTTGAATGCCCCCAATGCCACAAACCGAAACTATCCCATAGTGTATGTCCTGAATGTGGATATTACAAGGGTAAGGAAGTTGTAGCAATTCAAGAATAATTGTTTTC
>CAZAFY010000043.1:0-9241 GCA_964484445.1 uncultured Eubacteriales bacterium | reverse complement strand
ACCTTAATGTGAACTTGGGAAGAGATTTCCAAGCAGAGGGACCATATGATTTGGAACTGGTTTCAGCCGGGGCAGCTTGTCCGGTTTGCGGGACTGCGCTGGAAGAGGCACGTGGAGTAGAAGTGGGTAATATTTTCAAACTTGGTACGAAATATTCTTCTTCTATGAAAGCAACGTTCCTAGATGAGAATGGCGAATCAAAACCCATGGTCATGGGGTGCTATGGTATCGGGTTAGGACGTTTACTGTCTTGTGTTATCGAAGAGTATCATGATGACGCAGGGATCATCTGGCCGATGACGGTTGCACCATACCATGTGTATCTTTGCAGCGTTGGGGTTCAAAATGAAGTCATTGAAGCGGCGGATCTATTATACAAAGAGTTGGTTTCTGCCGGAGTTGAAGTCTTATATGATGATCGTGATCTTCGTCCCGGTGTAAAATTTAACGATGCCGATTTATTAGGAATGCCGATTCGTTTAGTTGTATCAAACCGCGGATTAAGTTCAAATGAAATTGAGTTGAAAGAACGGAATCAACAACAGGCTATTAAAGTCTCGCGTGAAGAAATTGTGACAACCGTTCAAAATCTGATTCAAACAGGCTTACGGGTCATTGAATAGTCAACAAATAATTAGAAGAGCGAAGCTTTGCCAAAGCTTCGCTCTTTTTTTACAAATTCTTTTCATACACCCCTTGTAGAGACTTTTAAAAAAGGTGTATAATTAGATATAGAATTGTTACCAAAAGGGGGAGTCTGTATGAAATGCATGGGTGTGCTAACCAGTGGCGGTGATGCACCTGGGATGAATGCGGCCATTCGTTCCGTAGTGCGGACCGGAATCTACTACGGGGTAGAGATGAAAGGCATTCTTTATGGTTATCAAGGCCTGATTGAAAATCAAGTCATCCCCCTTGATATGCGTTCAGTAGGAGATATCATTCAACGTGGAGGAACCATGTTAAAGACCTCACGATCAGAAGCCTTCAAAACCAAAGAAGGTCGTTTGCAAGCGTATCGAGTGATGCGAGAACACAATCTCGATGGACTGATAGCTATCGGTGGTGATGGCACATATCGCGGAGCTCTGGCCATGACCCAAGAAGGAGAATCTGTCATCTGTATTCCAGGAACCATCGATAATGATATTCCGGGTACGCAATATACCATCGGTTTCGATACCGCGGTCAACACCGTTTTGGATGCCATGAATAAAATCAGAGATACGGCAACTTCCCATGAAAGGATTTTCATTATTGAAGTCATGGGTAGAACAAGTGGCAAAATTGCTTTGCAAGCCGGCCTGGCAGGAGGCGCAGAAGCAATTTTGATTCCTGAAATCCCACCTGACTTGAATCGAATAACTTCGACCTTACAAAACAGTATGATCAAAGGTAAAAAGTTCAGTATCCTCCTTGTGGCAGAAGGGGTGATGAGCGGAGAACAGCTCCAAGCAAAGATCAAAGAAATAACAGGCTTACCCACTTGGGTCACGGTTTTGGGTCATATTCAGCGGGGAGGAACTCCCTCAGCCTTTGACCGCACATTAGCAGCTCATATGGGCTCTGAAGCGGTTGAGGCTTTGTTGAACCATAAAAAAGGCAAAATGGTGACCTGGAATTGTCATCAGATCGGCTTAAAAGATATTTCTGAAATGTTGACTACGCCCCCCGAATTCGATCAAAACAGCTATGATTTAGCTGTGCGATTGTCATTATAGAAAGAAGAGGATTTTATGAGAAAAACCAAAATCATTGTTACGTTAGGCCCCGCTATTCAAAACCTTGAGATGATGAAAGATCTTTTCAAAGCCGGTGCTAACTTGGTGCGACTGAATTTCTCTCATGGAACCCATGAAGAACATTTGGTCCGTATTCAAATGGCTCGACAAGCAGCTGCAGAATTAGGATTACGTATCCCTATCATCTTAGACAATAAAGGCCCCGAAATTCGAGTTGGCTTATTTGAAGAAGGCAAGATTCTATTGAATCAAGGCGACTTTTTTACGCTGACGACTCGAAAAATCATCGGAAATCAACAGCAGGTCCAAGTGGAGTATGAGGCAATGCCAAGAGAGGTGTCCCCTGGCAATTTGGTTTTACTTGACGATGGTAACCTTAGTATGGAAGTTGTAGAGGTCAAAAACGAGACGGATATCGTTTGTCGAGTACTCAACCAGGGAGAGCTTTCTAATCGCAAAAAAGTCAACCTTCCCGGTGCTACAATTTCGATACCGGCTTTAAATCCAAAAGATGTGGAGGATATCCGTTTTGGTGTTACACATGGATTGGACTTCGTGGCAGCCTCCTTTATTCGCAAGGCAGAGGACGTTTTAGAAATTCGAAAGGTCATCGAAGAAGCGGGTGGCCGCATGAAAATCATTGCTAAAATTGAGAGTCAAGAAGGATTAGATAATCTTGATGAAATTCTCAATGTAGTGGATGCGCTCATGGTAGCCCGAGGAGATCTGGGTGTTGAAGTGCCGCCAGAGCAAGTACCGATTGCTCAAAAGGATATGATTCGTCGCTGTAATCTACGAGCGATTCCAGTCATAACTGCAACCCAGATGCTGGATTCCATGATCAGGAATCCCCGTCCTACTCGAGCTGAAGCAAGTGACATCGCTAATGCAATCTTAGATGGCACCGATGCGATCATGTTATCGGGTGAAACAGCCAGTGGCAAATACCCGGTTGAATCGGTGGCAACCATGGCTCGGATTGCGCAACACACAGAAGAAGCTTGGTTAAAGATGAATGGTGCGGAAAAGAAGGTCATTACAGAAGTAACTCTGACCGATGCCATAAGCTATGCCGTTTGCCACAGTGCCGAGATTTTGCAAGCCGATGCAATTATCACTGCTACTTCCTCAGGAACAACGGCACGCATGGTTGCTAAATATCGTCCTCGTTCCAAAATCATTGCTGTTACTCCCGATGAAGTCATAGCCAACCAACTATGCTTGCTTTGGGGAGTCACTCCAGTAAAGACGAATCACACTTACGATACCGATATCATGGTCAGCGAGGCCATTGCAGCTGCCTTGGATGCTGGACAAATTGCCAACGGGGATTTGGTCCTCTTAACTTCAGGAATCAGAGCCGGCGTACCCGGAAGCACAAACATGATGCAAATTATCACCGTAGGTGATGTATTATGCCAAGGAATGTGTATCGGTAATCGCTCTGTAGTCGGCAGAGCGGTAGTTGCTTTTTCACCGGAAGAGGCCCTCTCGTTGTTAAAGCCCGGAGATATCCTAATTACAAAGAGTGTTGATGGTGACTATTTACCTGCAATCCGTATTGCTTCTGCTTTAGTGACAGAAGAGGGGGGACTAACCTCTGCCGGCGCTATTTTTGGATTAAGTCTCGACATACCGGTTATGGTCGGTGTTGAAAATGCAACAGAGAGCATCCATACCAATCAAGAAATCACATTAGACCGATATGGCAGGATTTATCGGGGTAAAGTCAGAAGCTCCTATTGATCTTACGCAAAAGAGGGCGACTATCAAAAAATGACAGTCGCCCTCTTCTTATAACTATTAGTATCCAAGCTTGTAATCGACCAGACCTTGTAAGGGTTGATTTTTGAGGAATTTTTCTAAGTTGCTCACGAAAATGTCAGCAGCTCTTTCAGTATAGTCAATCATATCTCCGGCAACATGGGGGGTTAAAATCAGATTGTCCAATGCCCAAAGTGGACTGCTTTCCGGCAAGGGTTCTTTCCAAAAGACATCCAATGCGGCAGAAGCAATTTTTTTGTTTTGTAGAGCTTCAATAAGTGCAGGTTCATCAATCACTTGGCCACGTGCAATGTTGATCAAAGAGGCCGAAGGTTTCATGGCTGCAAGCGCTTCTCTACTGACTAATCCGGTAGTTTCCGGAGTGAGGGGGCAACACACGGCTACATAGTCGCTCTTTGCCATGAAAGGAAGCAGGTCTGCATTGGAATACATTTCAGAGACGTTTTCAGCCGGCTTTTTGCTGTTTCTCAAGCCTATGACGTTAATCCCTAAAGCTGCGGCTTTGTTTGCGAGGGTTTGCCCTATACCACCTAAACCGATGATCCCTAAGGTTTTGCCTTTTAACATCGACTGACCCAACTTGTGCCATTGGCTTTGCTTTTGATATTCTATCACTTTTGGTATTTGCCGATTTAGGGCAAACATCATCGCCAAAACATATTCGGAAATACAATCGCCATGCATGCCTCGTACATTGGTCAGAAGGATCCCTCTTTCTTCAAGGGATTTGAGAGGTAATTGATTGACACCGGCGCTGGAAACCTGCAACCAGCGCAGGTTGGGAGCTTGGTCAAGAATCTTTTGAGGAAAACTTGAAACAGAAAATACAACTTCTGCGTCTTTTAAAAAAGGAATTGGTTCTTCGCCCGGCGAAAGAATTTTTAGGTTGTCAATTCCCATTTGTTTTATACGTTGAATTTGCTCCTCTTGGAGTGGATGATATGAGAAAACATTCATGGGGTGATCTCCTTTCGTTTACTGTCTCTATATTTCGTGAACACAAAGAAAAAATCCTTTGAAGGAGGGCTTTAGTATGAAGGAAAAGCTACGCCAATCGTTGCACCAACTCATGATGATCCCAGGCATTTCCGGTCAAGAACAAAAAGTAGTTCAGTACATGGTGGAAAAATTAACACCTTTAGCAGATTCGATTGAGGTTGACTCATTCGGAAACATCATTGCTACCAAGAAGGGGAAAAAACCGGGACCTTCCTTGATGTTGGCAGCGCACAGCGATGAAATCGGCGCTATTGTTAAGAGTGTTGAAAAGAATGGTTTCATTCGTTTTGAAAAAATCGGAGGTACCGTAGATTCGTTACTATTGGGACGTCAAATCGCCATTCACGGTCATTTTGGAGTAGTTGGTGTCAAAGCCGGGCACTTGATGAATGAAAAAGAAAAAGGCGAAGTGGTTAAGCATCGGGACCTGTATATTGATATGGGCGTAAACAGCGATGCCGAGATCGCAGAAATGGGCATTCGAGTTGGGGACCCCATTGTACAATGGCCGTATTTCCATTCTTTTTATAATCAAGATCGAGTTTGCGGAAAGGCCCTTGATGATCGCATAGGATGTGCCGTTTTGCTAGCCCTTTTCGAAGAATTAGAAGGTAATGATTTTGCTGGCACGTTATATGGTGTTATTACCGTTCAAGAAGAAGTGGGCTTACGTGGCGCTCAAATGGCAAGCCACCGCCTGATGCCTGATTTTGCGGTCGCGTTGGACACGATGCCTGCGGGAGACACACCGGACGTTAACTTTATTAAAGAATTGCCTGTCTCGATTGGAAAAGGGCCGGTCATTCAAGTATTAAGTGGTGGCGGTGCTCGCGGCATGTTGCTGAATCCGATTATGAAACACATCTTGATCCAATCCTGCGAAAGAGCCAAGGTTCCTTATCAAAAAACCGTTTTTATTGGTGGAAACACCGATGCGGCTGCGATTCATTTAACAGGGAACGGAATCATCGCTGGAGCTTTGACTATTCCGCGTAGATATTCGCATTCTCCGGTGGAAATGATGGACTTAAATGATGCCGTCTCAGCGGTTCGTATTTTTAAACAAATCGTTCTTGATATTCATGAATACACGAAACTGAGTTTTGTTGATACGGTTGATTTCTAACGAATCCATAAATGAAAAGACGGTTCTTGCTGTTCGGCAAGAGCCGTCTTTGCTGTTAAAGAAGGACATAGGCGGCTATCTATGGAATTTAACAGAAAATAGTTAAATGAATTGAACTCTGTGTTGGCATGTTAGAGTGCAAAACAGAAAAGGAAGGATAATATGATACAAGAACAAAAAATACAGCTGATTCCTTTAGGAGGGCTCGGAGAATTCGGGAAAAACATGGTGATTGTTGCCATCGACGAAGATTGGATCATCATTGATTCCGGTTCTGCAATGCCGGAAGATGGTATGCTCGGCATTGATGTGGTCATACCGGATTTCAGCATCCTTCTTGAGAATCAAGAGAAGATCAGAGGTCTGATTTTGACCCATGGCCATGAACCGCACATGGGTGCTTTGCCCTATTTACTGGAACAAATCAATGTACCGATCTACGGAACGAAAATGACCTTAGCCATGGCACGGTTCTATTTGAACGAGTACGATTATTTTGAACCGGTACAAATGACGACGTTAGAAGCAGGGGTTCCTTTTCAATTGGGCAAATTGACTTGCGAGTTGATTCATGTCTACCACGATGTTTTTGGAGCAAGCGGCGTTGCGATTTCAACTCGCTCCGGTTGGATCATCAATACCGGAGACTTTAAAATTGACTACACACCCTGCGAAAGTAAGAATACTGACTTAGATCGCTTAGGCGCTTTAGGAAGAGAAGGTGTCTTTGCCTTAATGATTGATTCAGCTAACGCTGAATACAAAGGCAGCACTAGGTCTGAAAGTGAAGTTGGTGAACAAATCGCTCGGGCGATTCGGCAAGCGAAAGGTAGGGTCGTTGTTCACCTTTATGTAACCGATTTGGTTCGGGTTCAACAGGTTATATCTATTGCAGAAGAATTGGAAAGAAGAGTATCGATTCCTACGGAACAGTTATTGACCATCATGGAACGTGCCGAAAGTGCAGGGGCACTCAATTATAGTCGCAGAAATATTGGTAGCGGGCAAAGACGCGGAAAATCTAAATCTGCACAACTCCCCGGAATCATTCTGTTGGCTTCTGTTCCCGGACAACCCTATTTAGGGCCATTGAGTGGAGAGAGTGGGCACCGTTTTCAATTAGAAAAAGATGATACCGTCATCCTTGCCGGTTCATATCATGCCGGTACAGAAAAAACATTGATCCGGACGATCGATATGATGTATCGTCAGGGAGCGGAGCAAGTTCATGAATTGATCTCGCGCGGTGCCATTAGTTCTCATGCGGGTCAAGATGAATTGAAGCTGATGTTATCCTTAACAAAACCACAGTATGTCATACCCGTTCACGGTGAGATGAGACATTTGATTCAAGCGAAGGCATTAGCTCAGAAAATCGGCTGGGATGAAGATAAGGTTTTTGTTCTTGACAACGGAGATGTTCTTGAACTGAACAAAGAGACCGCGAACATCGTCCAAAAAATTTCAGCAGGTAAAGTATTGGTCGACGGCTTAGGCGTAGGAGATATCGGCAATGTTGTTCTGAAAGACCGAAAGGTATTATCTCAAGACGGTGTTGTCATTATTGCAATGACGATTCGACGCAAAAGTAAGAAACTGGCTGCCAATCCGGAGATTGTATCTCGCGGGTTCGTCTATGTTAAAGAATCGGAGCAGCTGATCCAGGAAGTTACATCAAAATTAACCGAGTTGGTGGAGACCCAGGATTTTGATCATTATGATCCGGCAAGTTTCCGGAATCTTGTAAAGGAAGTAATTTCAAAGCAGCTTTACGAAAAAACACGCAGAAGGCCGATGGTCTTACCTGTTATTCTCTTCGTTTAAGGTTCAGCCGTCCTTGAAAGGGCGGCTTTTCTCACGAAGGTGCCAACTAGCAAAGCTGAAGGGTTTGCTTGAAAGCCGAGGGATCCTATGATATAATTATAAACTGTACAAATTGATTGAAACGAAAAAGAGGTGACCGGATTGGCGACAAATCGAGGAACTAAAAGCAGGAAACCAAGTACCAATGAGGTGAAGAACGAGGGGTTGTATCGAACGCTTCATTGGTTGCTCCCATTGGTGGGAGTCTTTTTCTTGCTTTATGTTTTGGTAAGCTTGTTTACTGATCGTACCGGCTCCGTCGGCTTTTTCTTAGCGGATCAATTCCGTTTTCTATTTGGCAGCACGGCGGCAGTACCGATTCTAGTACTACTCTATTTGTGTTTCGGCATACTACTCGCCAAAAAAATCCCTTTGCGACCCGGCAGAGTGGTAGGCTTAGTTTTATTGAATATCCTGATAAGTTTAACCGTATCATTAGGTTTTATGGTCAGTAAGCAAGACATCAGCATGGAATTGGTCTTCCGTTCTGCAGGGGGTTGGATCGGAAGTGCTTTGGTTCAAATGATCTACCCGATTTTAGGCTTTGTGGGTACGATATTACTAATGGCTTTTTTAGCCTTTGTTACCTTGTGTCTGATCAGCCAAAAGCCACCGGTATTTTTCATTGGCCAGACAGGTCAAAAGATTCGCTCACTTTGGCGTTCTATGCTTCAGAATTTGCACAACTGGCAAAAAAATCGTCATTTGTATGCGGAAAAGCGCCAAGAAGAAGCCCGAAAAGCACAGGTTAGACCGCCTATTAAAGAAGATTCGCCTCATCAAATCGCAAATCCGCTTGAGCAGCCTGCTGCAACAGATCACATTCAACGCAAGGAGAAACCTTTATCTGCCATTCGGATCGCTGCAGACCATGCCGCACAGGTAGAAAGCTTAAAGCAAATGACACTTGAGGAAACCTCAGAAAAAGAGATCCCTGTGACAATGGCTCAATTGACCCCGGACGACGAATTGGTTTATCAGACAAAACCGAATATGTCACATTCTAAACCGGCGCAAGAAGGTACGCAAAGCACGATACCCGATGAGCGTGTCACCGATTCACCGTTTGTTTTAATGGAAGATCGTACGGCTCTACCGGATTTATTACCGGAAGAGGATGTAGAACCGATGGAAACGGTTTTACCCAGAGAAAAAAAGTATCATTATCAAAAACCACCATTGGAAATTTTAACACTGGGTAAACCGATGGAGGCGAATCAACTTGCTGAACTCGATGAGAAAACGGAGCAATTAGAGCAAACTTTAGCGGTCTTTGGTGTGAAAGCCAAAGTAATTCACGTCAGTTGTGGCCCTACAATCACTCGTTATGAATTGCAATTAGCCCCGGGTATTCGTGTTAACAAAGTTGCAAACCTTTCCGATGACATTGCCTTAAGCTTAGCAGCGACTGGGGTCAGAATTGAAGCTCCTATTCCTGGTAAAGCAGCGATCGGCATTGAGGTTCCCAATAATGAGGTTTCAATGGTGACCATTCGAGATGTATTAGGCTCTCAAGAATTCGCCGATGCAGATAAAGGGGTCATTGTAGCACTGGGGAAAGATATAGCAGGTCGGACCATTATTACGGATTTATCAAAAATGCCGCATTTGCTAATTGCCGGTGCAACCGGTTCCGGGAAAAGCGTTTGCATGAACTGTATGATCACCAGTTTGTTGTATCGTTTTTCACCCGAACAGATCAAACTGATTATGATCGATCCTAAAG
>CAZAFY010000042.1:0-9383 GCA_964484445.1 uncultured Eubacteriales bacterium | reverse complement strand
CCAAGTAGAAGTCAGCAATTTGGTGCTCATCGGCATGCCCGGAGCAGGTAAAACCAGCCTGGGCCAAAGAGTCGCCGAGCAGATGCAAAGGCCGTTTTACGACAGCGACGAAATCCTCGCCCAAGAACAAGGCTGCAGTCCCGGAGAACTGATTCGTCAGCAAGGGGAGGAAGCTTTTCGTACCTTAGAAGCGGAAGTGATTGCTCGTTTGGGACAGTACCAAGGAGTGGTCATCGCAACCGGTGGAGGTTCCATACTCAAAAAAGAAAATCGAGATGCTTTACAACAAAACGGAATCTTAGTTTGGATCCAACGAGATTTAGCCAAACTAAGCATAGAGGGCCGACCTTTATCTGAAAACTTGGAGCAATTGCAGCAACTTTACACACGCCGTGCTCCTCTTTATGGAGTTTCTGCCCATGCTAAGATGGAAAACAATGCTTTATTAGAGGAAGCGGTCTTGAAAATTCAGGAGGTGTATCATGAAATTCTTAATTCTCAATGGTCCTAATCTTAATCTCTTAGGCAAGCGCGAACCGGAAGTCTACGGGCACAAAACGTATGAAGATTTACTGGAATTTATCCAAAACAGTGCTGCTGAATTAGAACTGGAAGTGGAGTGCGGCCAGACCAATCACGAAGGAGTCTTGGTCGATTGGATTCAGGCAAGCCAAGGGAATTTTGACGGCATTATCATCAATCCGGCTGCCTATACCCATACTTCAATTGCGATTATGGATGCACTGCAAGCAATTAGCTTACCGGCAGTGGAAGTGCACTTAAGCGATACTCGTCAGCGAGAAGTCTTTCGGCATCAATCCTATGCCGGCTTAGCCTGCGTTAAAACCTTTCAAGGATTAGGCTTTGAAGGCTATCGCCAAGCCATGGATTGGTTAAAGCATTACTTACAACAACGTAACGAAAAAGGACTTGGAATCGACGTGCGCCCCTACCGCGATGCCGATTGGCCCCATTTGCAGCGTATTCATGATGCAGCTCGCCTGCAGGAGCTAACCCGTTGTAATTATATCGACGGATATGCCGATTTACAGGCGACCTTTGAAGCCGAAAAACTCTTTGAAGGGGAAGTGGCGGTTTTATTCTACCAAGAGATACCACGCGGCTTCATTGCTTTTACCGACCAGGAAATTACTTGGATGTATGTAGAACCAGGGTATCAGCGTCAAGGATTTGGCAAAGAATTGTTATACTATGCTCTACAACGTACCAAACGGCCGCTGTCGATTTGGGTGCTGCACGGTAATTTACCGGCGATCGAATTGTATCGCTCCATGGGTTTTGTTTTTATGGAAGAAAAGAAGGGTCAGCTCATCTGTCCGGGTCGAGAAACAGTATCTGCAATAGGGTTACGATATGTGTTATTAGGCTAAGATTTTCATTTGCAGGATTTGGACCAAAGGGTGCAGAAATTTAAAAGTTAGTATTTCTCTGCATTGCAGAGGTGAAGGAGCGATGAAGATGAGCCATCCTGTGACAGCGGTCATTTTTGAAGGCGGCAATCCCACCAGTATGGTGGAGCTCAGCATGCTGGGTGTACGCAAGGCCATCTGTTTGGACAATATAGAAACCTTGATCAACCATAAGGATTATGATCGGGTGATTTTGGCAACCAATTATGCCGATTTAGCGGCAGAAGCCACTGCGTTAGGAGCCCAAGTGATCGACACGACCGAGTGGAAACCGTTCCACTATGGGAAGGCTCTTCAACGGGTGATTCGAGAAAACCCCATGGAACGAGTTCTTTACTTTAGCGGTGCCAGCTCACCCCTAATCAGTATCGATGAATTTACCGATATTGCCAAAGTTCTCAATGAGAATGAGAATGTGGTGTATGTCAACAACGTCCAGTCCGCCGATATTGTAGGTTGGCATCCCGCCAATGCCGTTTTGGAAATGGTTCCACCCGAACTGGATAATGCCTTAGGTTTCCAGATCCGGTATCAATTGCATTTCACCCGGCTGCTAATGCCACATTCACCTGGTATCCATTTTGATGTCGATACCCCCACCGAAATTCTGTTCTTGAAACTGATGCCCAATTTGGGGCCGCGTACCCGTAAAGAGGTCGATGCCATGAACTGGTCCACCGATACCTTGGAACGTGCCTGGCACGTGCTTTCACGCAAGGGGGAAGTTCCCAGTGTATGGATTAGCGGCCGAGTCGGGGCTCCTTTGATTGCTCATTTCAATCTGCATTTGCGTGCCCGTTTGCGAATCCTTTCCGAAGAACGAGGGATGAAGGCCATGGGCTTGGAGGCTGAAGGGAAAGTCAAATCATTTCTGGCGGCTTTTATTGAAGAAGCCGGTATCGATGCTTTCTTCCGGTGGGTCAGCGAAAACTCCGATGTCGCCTTTATTGATACACGGGTGATTTTTGCGCATAAAAAACTGCATGCCAGTGAACACGACCGCTTCAATTCCGATTTGGGAAATTGGGAAGTGATTGAAAACCCCTTTATTCGGGAATTCACCAAAGCAGCCAAGGAAGCACCCATACCGATCGTTTTAGGGGGACACACCTTGATTTTAGGTGGATTATGGACGATGATCGATGAGATTCGTTATCAAAGAGCTCTGCATCGCAGTGCCAAAGGAGAGTAAGCATGTTTGGTTTTGTCAAGAAAATATTCGGAGATCCCAATCAAAAAGAACTAGATAAACTGCAATCGGCGATGAAGAAAATCAACCTGCTGGAAGCCGAGATCAAAGCTTTGCCCGATGAAGGATTAAAGGCCAAGACCCCGGAGTTCAAAGCACGCTTGGCAGCAGGAGCCAATTTAGATGATTTGCTCCCCGAAGCCTATGCTGTGGTACGAGAAGCGGCGATTCGAGTCATTGGTCAACGCGCCTTTGATACCCAGGTTTTAGGAGCTATCGTTTTGCATCAAGGACGAATCGCTGAAATGAAAACCGGTGAAGGGAAAACCTTGACCTCGGTTTTTGCTGCCTACTTGAATGCTTTGACCGGCAAAGGGGTTCACATTGTTACCGTCAATGAATACTTAGCACGGCGCGACTGTGCCTGGATGGGTGAGATTCATCGCTTCTTAGGTTTAGAAGTCGATGTTTTATATCATGATTTAGATTATGTCGGACGGCGCAAAGCCTATGGAGCAGATATCACCTATGGTACCAACTCCGAATTCGGCTTTGATTATCTGCGAGATAATATGGTGGTCTACAAACAGAATATGGTGCAACGCCCTTTGAATTATGCTATTGTCGATGAAGTTGACAGCATTTTGATTGATGAGGCCCGAACACCGTTGATCATCAGCGGGCAAGGCGATAAATCGACTGATTTGTATGGTAAATTCGCCCAAATCGTGCGCAGTTTACAAGTGGAAGAAGATTTCACGCTCGACGAAAAAGCCCGAACCATTTCGACTACTGAAAGCTGTGTCAGCAAAGTGGAGCGGGTTTTGGGGATCGATAACCTTATGTCTCCGGAAAACAGTGAATTGTACCATTTCTTGGTCAATGCAATCAAAGCAAAAGCACTGATGATTCGCGATGTCAATTATGTAGTCAAAGATGACCAAGTCATTATTGTAGATGAATTCACCGGCCGATTAATGTTTGGCCGCCGTTTCAGCGACGGGTTACATCAGGCCATTGAAGCCAAAGAAGGGGTTACGGTTGAGCGTGAAAACCAAACCTTGGCGACGATTACGATTCAAAATTTCTTCCGGATGTATAAAAAATTAGCCGGTATGACCGGTACCGCCGAGACCGAAGAGGGTGAATTCCGCGCCATTTACAAAGTAGATGTGGTCGTGATCCCCACCAACAAACCCATGATCCGTGAAGATCTTGCGGATTTGGTCTACAAAACCGAATTGAACAAGTTCCAAGCGGTGGTAGAAGATGTGGTGGAGCGCAATAAAAAAGGTCAACCGGTTTTAGTAGGTACGATTTCCATTGAAAAATCTGAATACTTATCGAAACTATTGGGCAGAAGGGGAATCCCTCATCAGGTCTTGAATGCTAAGTTCCATGAAAAAGAAGCCGAAATCGTTGCCGAGGCCGGACAAAAAGGCACGGTTACCATAGCCACCAACATGGCTGGTCGCGGAACCGATATCTTGTTGGGTGAAGGTGTGGTCGAATTAGGCGGCTTGCATATCATCGGTACAGAACGCCATGAATCGCGCCGAATCGATAACCAATTGCGGGGGCGTTCCGGACGTCAGGGTGACCCTGGGTCCAGCCAATTCTATATCTCTTTAGAAGATGACCTGATGCGCCTTTTCGGGGGAGATCGCGTCTCATCTCTCATGGAAACTTTTAAGGTTGAAGACGATATTCCCATTGAACATCCGCTGTTGAGCAGAGCCATTGAAAATGCCCAACGTAAAGTAGAAGCACGAAACTTTGATATTCGTAAACACGTCTTACAATACGATGATGTTATGAATAAGCAGCGCGAGATCATCTATGGTCAACGCCAACAGGTACTCTCAGGTGAAGACCTTAAATCGGTGATTATGGGCATGGTGCAGAGTGTTTTGAAAGAAAAAGTAGATCTTTTCTGCAACGAACATAGCAAACCGACGGACTGGGACCGCTCGTCTGCCTTGCGTTCTCTCATGGAAGTTTTACCTGCCGGCGTTGAAACAACGGTAAAAAGCATGTTACAGAGTGATTCTCGTGAAGAGATGATCGCTCAATTAGAGGAATTGGCAGCCGGAGAATATGAACTGCGTGAACAAGAATTCGGTTCGGAGATCATGCGCCAATTAGAACAGATGATCATGCTACGCACGGTTGATACCAAATGGATGAAGCATTTAGAAGATATGACCGAGCTGCGCACCGGTATTGGCTTGCGTGCTTATGCTCAGCAAGATCCTTTGCAAGCTTATCAGGTGGAAGGCTTTGAGATGTTTGATGAGATGATTCATAACATTCAACACGATGTGGTGCGACAAATGTTCCAGGTACAAATCAGAGTGCGCCAAGAGCCCATTCAGCGGGAACAGGTCGCGAAACCGATCGATCCGGCGCAAATGCCTTCCGACAGCAAACGCACTCCAATCAAGAAAAGCACCACCAAAGTGGGACGAAATGACCTTTGCCCTTGTGGAAGCGGGAAGAAATATAAACATTGTTGCGGTAAATAAGCAACTTACAAAGGGAAAGGTGTGAATCGGGATGTTAGATGAAATCAAACGGGAACTGAGCACGTTACCGGCTCGTTTCGACGAGCTGAGGAGGTCTCTTTGACTACGATCAAAAAAAGAAACAACTTCTAGAGCTCCAACAAGAAATACAAAAAGACGGATTCTGGGATGATTCGGAGCGCGCGCAAAAGCTGATAGCCGAAAGCAATGGCCTCAAGAATCAACTCGATGCCTTCGAAGAACTCAAGCAGCAATATGGAGAATCGCAAGAGTTGATCCAATTGCTCGAAGAACACGAAGACCCAGAATGGATGAAAGAACTTCAGCTTGGTCTCCGGCAGCTGCTGGCGGCGTTGGACTCTTTAGAGCTAACGACCTTGCTCTCCGAACCCTATGACAATAACGATGCGATTATGACCATTCATCCCGGTGCCGGGGGAACCGAATCACAAGACTGGGCCGAAATGCTGTTACGTATGTATTTACGTTATGCCGAAATTAAAGGGTATAAAGTTGAAACGGCAGATTACCAAGGAGGCGACGAAGCCGGGATCAAGAGTGTGACCTTCTTCGTTCGTGGGGAAAAAGCCTATGGCTATTTAAAATCCGAAAGTGGCGTGCACCGGTTGGTGCGCATTTCACCCTTCGATACCTCTGGTCGTCGCCATACTTCCTTTGCTGCCGTGGAAGTTTTACCGGAGATTGATGATGCAATTGAGGTCAACATCAAGGCAGATGACTTGAAGATCGATGTCTACCGTGCCGGAGGTGCCGGAGGACAGAACGTCAATAAAGTTGAAACGGCAATTCGCTTGACGCATATTCCAACAGGCTTAGTAGTTACCTGTCAAAATGAACGCTCACAGCATGCTAACCGCCAAATGGCGATGCGCATCTTGAAGGCCAAATTATACGAGCGCGAACGTTTAGCTCGTGAAGTTGAGGCAAGCCAGGTAAGAGGTGGGAAGTCCGACATTGCTTGGGGTAGCCAGATTCGTTCCTATGTTCTGCACCCGTATAACCTAATCAAAGATCACCGGACCGGTGTTGAAATGGGGAACACACAGGCAGCTCTCAATGGTGAAATTGAGTCCTTTGTACAAGGATATTTACGTTGTTTGGCTACGGGCCAATGGTTGGAAAAAGAATAGAGAGGATGATTCGATGCCCAAGAAATGGTTTTGGCTCGTTGGCTTGTTAGGTGCCGGTATGCTGTTTTATCAAGTGCAGGCGACCACCCCGCAAGACCCCCTGATTTCACTCAGCTATTTGGAATTACGACTGGACTCCCTCAAGATTGAGGTCAAACAATGGATCCAAGAAGCGGTTCAATCGATGACGCCTCCCGGAACTCCAACGGATCCGATTACCCCCACTGACCCGATCCCTCCTACTGAACCGACCGAACCACCTCCCATAGAACCGTCCCCAGAACCCATAGAACCGTCCCCGACCTGGCAGGTAATCAATCTGCAAAAAGGGGATAAGGTTTTAGCTGAAGCCGGGTGTGAGATGATTTTGCGTGCTGGAAAAGCATATGCCATTGCCTCAGCTCAAGGAGGCTTGGCGGATCTAACCGCTGGTGTTGATCTGACGACCGGAGTAGAAGTATCGACCAATCACCATCTGCTCGTTCCGCGTAGCGACGGTAGGGGCTTGAGTTTCACAGATGTGTCGTATCTCATGATCAAGGGAATATATGTAATTCAACCAGCCCCATAAATAGTAATAAGCCAACGGCCACCCGACAAACGGGTGGCCGTTGGTTTATCTAGTATGAAGGGTTACTTTTTGAAAAACTGTTTGATCGTTTCCTGAATCAAAACCGGAACCACCCCTAAGGTGTAATCGGCATCGATTCGTTCTAAGAACTGGTGAGCATCTTTGCCGTACGAACCAATATTGACCACCGGCATGGAGATGCGACCAATTAAATCGAAATCGGTTCTTTGCCGTTTGAGATGCGCCGGATAATTTTCGGTATAGGTAGATAAAGCTGCAGCATCATCGCTTAGACTTAAAAAGCTGGAGTCAGCAATGTAGGGGAAGAAGAAGCGGGTGCTCAAAGCATAGGGCTTCAGCAAGGTCTCATTCACTTGAACTGCGTTTTCCACAGCTTGGATCAAGCGAGCATCTTTGGGGTTTTCACGATCCAGCTGGATTCGAGGATAATACATGCTGCCAAAAAAGAGGATCACAGCCGGGCGCTTATCGGGTTGATATTGCCAGACGAATTCGACCATGGCCGTGTTGTATTCGCGTAAATCCAGTTCTTCTTTCAGTAAAGCTTCGGCTTTCTCTTGAAGCGCTTCTTCAAAAGAAGCTCCATGCGCCGCTTTGGCCTTGACGATCATTTCTTTGTAGGTCAAAACCCGAATTTGCCAAGGTAGCGCTTGCTTGGGAAGGTTGCTGAGCTTGCAGTAGAGATCATAACGTTCTTGCAGTCGGTTCAATGCATATTGGCAGGCTTTATCGGCCGCCTTTGCCATCTTTTGCAAAATTAGATCGGGGCTCCAATGGTGAACTGCCAAATTGAAGTAGACTAAGGTGCTGACATTGGTTTGCACCGTATAGAAGCGTTTGAAGTCATGAAGTTTCAAGCTAATAGGTGGAGTAGCAACTTCACCTAAGGCAATGTCACAGTATTCCGGGTTGTAGCTGAGTTCTTCAAGAATGGCAGCGGCCAAATAATTGGGGTCCAATCCTCCGAAGGGGTCACCCACATGGGTTTCTTTACCGACAATATAAAAAGCAGGCAGTTGTTTGCCAACGGTTCCATAATACAGATAACGATTGTCATCGCCGGGGTAGCGAGGAGCAGTATAATCGGCGTTGATGGCGCCTTCTAAATGCAAATCGTGTTCCTTGCAAAGCATTTCGATTTTTGGTAAGGCGGTGAGCACTCCGCGGGAATTGTCTTCTTCATCGCATTCCGCTAAGAAAAAAAGATTACCCGTGAAGTTTTTTGGATTTTCGGCTGCAGCTTCAATTGCTAACAGATGAGCAGCAACGCCACTCTTCATATCGAGAATCCCTCGCCCAAAGAGCCAGTTTTCAGAATGCACTTCTTTGGCTACGATTTCCGGAAAACTCATGGTTTTCAATTGCTCTTTTAAGGGACTCGAAGAGAAAGCCTTGCCTTTGAGCTGATGATAATCATCGACTCCGACGGTATCCATGTGCCCAAGCAGCAGTAGTGCTTCTTTGGATTCGCTTTGTTCTCCTTTGACCAATGCAATTACATTGTAACGCAGGTGATCATCTTGTTCGGTTGGTTGCAGAATCAACTGGTCGGGATGTTGTTTGAAATAAGGTAGCTTTGCTAAGAGATCATAAAGGTAATGAGCGATTTTGGCTTCTCCCGGACTCCCTACCACGCTGTCGTGTGAGACTAGATCCAGGGTCAATTGTTCTGCTTTCTGACGAAGATTCACTGTTTCCACCTCTTCACATTTTTCTGCCTCCACTATAACAAACCGCTCGTGAAAAAGCAATCAAAAACAAGAGAAAAACCTAGGAGTTGCAGGAGGCTAGCGACTTGGTAGGGAACAAAGAAAAAGAATTTTAAATAAGGAGGCTATTCAATGAAACCCCTTGTGTATGATCATTATTATCCTTTCGACGAACTCACCGCTGCTCTAAAACTATTGGCAGCGAAGTACCCTGAAATCGCTTGCTTGAGCGATGTGGGGATCAGTCCGGAAGGCCGTGCTCTTTGGTTGTTGACCATTACCGATTATTCTACTGGTGCACCAGAAGATAAGCCGGCTTATTATATCGATGGTAATTTTCACGCCGGCGAAGTAACGGGTTCTATGGTAGCACTTTATACTGCAGAAGCCTTACTAAGCCGAAGCAAAGAAACTGCCATAGCCCGCTTGTTGCAGGAAGTTGCTTTTTATATCATTCCCCGGGTTTCTCCCGACGGTGCGGAAGTTTATTTGACTACTCCTGCAGGGTTGCGCTCTGTGCCCCGTGCTTACCCCGAGCCGGAACACCAACCGGGCTTAGTGGCTGAAGACATGGACGGTGACGGACAGATCTTGCTGATGCGCGTCAAGAGTCCGTATGGGGACTGGAAAGTCAGTGCTTTAGATCCAAGACTTATGGAGCGGCGACGACCGGATGAATGGGATGGCGAGTTTTATCGCGTTTATCAAGAGGGCCGCTTAGAGCAACCAGAGGCCCTGCAAGGAGATCCTCAACCGGCTCCTACTCTTTGGGGAATGGACCTAAATC
>CAZAFY010000041.1:0-9522 GCA_964484445.1 uncultured Eubacteriales bacterium | reverse complement strand
CTTTGGCACTGATCACAACATCTACTTCTTTAATAAAGCGATCGGTAATCTTCTGGCATTCTTCCTGGGCTTGCTTACTGTCATCTTCGGTAAATTCATTGGCTTTTTCCAATTTTTTGGCTTCATCATTCGCGTCTCTGCGAATATTTCGAAGAGCTACTTTTGCTTCTTCTCCCTTTTTATCGACCATTTTGCAGAGTTCCTTACGTCTTTGTTCATTCAACGCCGGAATCGACAAACGCACGACAATACCATCATTGGAAGGGTTCAACCCTAAATCAGAAGTCAAAATAGCTTTTTCAATGGCTTTGATAATACTTTTATCCCAAGGTTGGATGACAATACTTCTTGCATCCGGACATGCAACACTTCCCACCTGTGCAATCGGAGTTGGAACACCGTAATACTCTACCGTAATCTTGTCGAGTAAGCCCGGATGAGCACGACCGGCACGAATGGAGACAAGATCCTTTTTCAATACAGCTATGGTCTTTTCCATACGATCTTCAATTCTGGCCAAATAGTCTTTCATTGCTTCTCTCCTCCTATATACGTTCCGATTTTTTCACCAAGAACTGCTCTTTTGACATTTCCCGGTTGTGATAAATTGAATACTATAATGGGAATATTGTTGTCCATGCAAAGAGAAATCGCCGTTGAATCCATGGCTTTTAATCCTTGATTCAGAATTTCCTGATAGGTGATGGAATCATATTTTATAGCCTTTTTCTCAGCCGTATCCAGTTTAGGATCCGAGGAATAGACACCATCTACTTCGCCGGTGGCTTTTAAAACGATTTCCGCATCGATTTCAGCCGCCCTCAAAGCAGCAACCGTATCTGTCGTAAAATAAGGATTCCCTGTACCGGCTGCAAAAATGACGACTCTCCCTTTTTCTAAATGTCGAATGGCTCTTCTACGGATATAGGGTTCGGCTACTTCTCGCATTTCGATCGCAGTTTGTACTCTGGTAACTACTCCAACGGATTCCAAGGCTCCTTGTAAGGCCATGGCATTCATTACAGTTGCCAACATCCCCATGTAATCAGCAGTAGCCCGATCGATTCCTAATGTTTGACTACCTTTGATCCCTCGCCATAAATTTCCTCCACCCACTACCAACGCGACTTCTACACCCATTTCAGATATTTCCTTGACTTGTGCAACAATGTCGGCCAATGTTTGGGAATCATATCCGAATTTCTTATCCCGATCTTTGGAGTCGCCTGCTAAAGCCTCTCCGGAAAGTTTTAAAACGATTCGGCGATATTTTGGTTGCAAACACAACACCTCCCGTTTAATTCAAAAGGAACATCATTGATGTTCCTTTTGGAATACATTATTCATTTTCGCCTTCGGTAGCTTCAAACCCTTCTCCGATTTCAAAACGGGTAAAGGATTTCACAGAAATACTACAACCAACTTCCTTACCAACTTTAACTAACAATTTAGCAATGGTTAAATCGGTATCCTTAACAAAGGCTTGGTGGAGTAAGCAAATCTCTTCGTAATATTTACGAATACGACCTTCAACCATGCGCTCGGCAATGTTCGCCGGTTTGCCTTCGTTGATTGCTTGAGCCAAATAGATTTCTCGTTCTTTCTCGATTACTTCCGCCGGAACTTCATCAGAAGAAATAAATAGTGCACGACCCGCAGCAATTTGTAATGCCAGATCATGAATCAATTCTTTAACCTGTTCATTGTTTTCGAACTGTGCGTCACTTAAAGATAACTCGATCAGTACACCAATTTTACCGCCACCATGAATATAAAGGTCAAGAACGGAGGTTGGTTCTACATCGTAGTAAGCGAATCTACGAATTCCCATGTTCTCTCCAATGGTAGCGATCTTATTGGTCAATTCACTTTGCACAGTACCTTGTGCATAGGGCTGATTTAACAAATCCTCAACTTGAGTCAATTGCTTCTCAATGATTAAGAGAGCGAGTTCATTGACCCAGAATTGGAAATCATCATTTTTGGCAACAAAATCCGTTTCGCAATTGACTTCAATAAGAGAAGCCTGCTTGCCTTGAACCTTGCCGACGATTAAACCCTGCTTTGCTACACGACCCGCTTTTTTCGCGGCGGCAGCTAAGCCTTTTTCTCTTAAATACTCAATAGCTTTTTCCATATCGCCTTCACAGGCTTCGAGAGCACGTTTACAATCCATCATACCAGCGCTGGTTCTCTCACGCAATTCTTTTACGGATGCTGCAGAAATCATTAAGTTCACTCCTTTATTTTTAGAAAAGGAATCGGTCCGAAGGGGTGATTCCCTGCGGGTCGATTCCCCATTTTTTGAATTATTCAGCTGAGTCTTCGCCTTGGCGACCTTCAATAATGGCATCGGCCATTTTGGAAGCTAATAACTTCACAGCACGAATGGCATCATCGTTTCCGGGAATGACGTAGTCAATTTCGTCAGGATCACAGTTGGTATCGACAATAGCAACAACCGGAATTCCTAAACGCTTTGCTTCGCTGATAGCATTCTTTTCTTTGCGTGGATCGATAACGAATAAAGCATCTGGAACGCGGGTCATTTCACTGATGCCACCCAAGAACTTTTCGAGTTTTTCCATTTCATGGCGTAACGTGATGACTTCCTTTTTGGGAAGCACTTCGAAAGTACCATTGGATTCCATAGCACGAAGTTCTTGCAAACGACGGATCCTCTTTTGGATGGTCTGGAAATTGGTTAAAGTTCCTCCCAACCAGCGTTGGTTCACATAATACATGCCACAGCGCTCTGATTCTTCCACCATTGCTTCTTGCGCTTGTTTCTTAGTGCCCACAAACAAAACGGTTCCTCCTTGTTCTGAAACAGAACGAATAAAGGCATACGCTTGTTCGATTTTTTTCACGGTTTTCTGCAAATCGATAATATAAATTCCGTTGCGTTCCGTGAAGATGTAGGGTGCCATTTTGGGGTTCCAACGACGTGTTTGATGACCAAAATGAACACCAGCTTCGAGTAATTGTTTCATGGAAATGACAGACATGGTGTCACCTCCTCCCTTCCTTTTGTTTTTTCCTCCGACCCATCATTCACGCTGATCACTTTTTTCAAAGCACCGATCTTAGTGTCCGGAATCGTGTGTAATAACACCGTTCTCCATTATAACAATCATTGCTCACTTTGGCAAGCGTTATTTACAGTTGTTTTCGCGTTTCTCTTAAAGAAACTCTTTCCAGGCTTTTATGGCATCCAATGCACGAAGACTATAGGCCTGGTATCGTTGTCGCTTGTTTCTGATCGGTTTTTCGAGGGGTGGGACGATTCCAAACACTGCATTCATGGGCTGAAAGTTCTTTTCATCGGCATGTGTGACATAGTTCATCAAAGACCCCAGCATGGTATCCCTGGGAGGTATGATGGCCTCTTGATTCTCCAGTAGCCTTGAGCAATTGATTCCACAGATCAACCCTGTTGCGGCTGATTCAATATAACCCTCCACACCCGATAATTGACCGGCAAAAAAAATCGCTTCATTTTCCTTTAACTGCATCGTTGGTTTGAGGAGTTTTGGCGAATTGATAAAAGCATTTCGGTGCATAACACCGTAGCGCACAAATTCAGCATTCTGCAAACCCGGTATGAGTCGAAAAACACGATCTTGCTCAGGAAACTTGAGATTGGTTTGAAAACCGACTAACCCGTAGAGATCACCGGCTACATTATCTTGTCGTAATTGCACCACGGCGTAGGGGGTTATTCCTGTGATTGGATCCCGAAGTCCAATGGGTTTTAAAGGACCAAAGGCTAATGTCTCTTTCCCTCTCCTTGCAAGTTCTTCTACAGGAATACATCCTTCGAAGAAGCTCCCCTTTTCAAAATCATGTAAGGGGCTTTGCTCAGCCTCGGTTAGCGCTTTCCAGAAATGTTCATATTCCTGCTTTTGAAAAGGGCAATTAAGATAATCCGCATCTCCCTTATCGTAACGAGAGGCTCGATATATTTTGCTCATATCCAAAGAATCCATAGAAACCAGTGGTGCGGCTGCATCAAAAAAATGCAGATATGGTTCCCCCAATCTCCGCTGTAAAGACTCGAGTAACTTTGCAGAAGTCAACGGACCGCTCGCTATGATCCAGAGATCTTGCCCTGAATCAGGAATCTCGATTATCTCTTCTCTCACGAGAGTAATATTCGTCATTTCTGAAATTCTCTTGGTTATTTGTTGAGAAAATGCTTCTCGATCTACAGCCAATGCTTGACCGGCGGGTACCCGAGTTTGATCAGCAACTGAAATAATCAGGGAATCTAATTGCCTCATTTCTTCTTTTAAGAGGCCGGCTGCATTTTCTGTTTGATTCGATTTCAAAGAATTGCTGCAAACTAATTCTGCCAATTGTTCTGTATGATGGGCAGGAGAGGTAACAATTGGGCGCATCTCGTGTAGTACAACGGAGTGGCCTCGTTTAGCGATCTGATATGCTGCCTCGGAACCTGCTAATCCGCCTCCAACAATGTGAACTCTTCTCATTATGCTTCGCCATCCTCGTTCGTATCTTCTAAAGCAACCTCCAAAGCCCCTTCACAATCGGGCTGTAAACAGTGATAAAGGATGACTCCCTTTTTGCGCTGGATTTTCTGGCTCATCCCAAGATTTCCACAAACCGGGCATACCTTTTTGACCGGTTTATCCCAGGATACGTATTGGCATTCCGGATATCGACTACACCCTGTAAATGTTCTGCCTTTTCGACTTCTTCGCTCGATCAATTGCCCAACTTTACATAGAGGGCACGGAATGTCCAAAGATACAACAATGTTTTTGGTGTTTTTGCATTCAGGATACCCTGGGCATGCCAAGAATGATCCAAAGCGTCCTCGTTTTATAACCATATTGCGTCCGCATAGTTCACAAATTTCATCGGTCACTTCATCTTCTATTTCTTGCACCGGAATATTCTTTTCAGCCTCTACCAATTGTGCCGAGAAGGGATGATAAAAATCATCGATCGCTTCAGTCCAGGGCATATCCCCTTCTTCGACTTGATCCAATTTGTTTTCTAATGAAGCTGTGAAATCGGTATCGATCACAGAAGCGAAATATTCTCTCAACATATCCGTAACAGCAGAACCTAATTCCGTGGGATAAAATCGTTTATCTTTCCGCTCAACATATCCTCTTTTGAGAATTGTCTCAATGGTGGGGGCATAGGTTGAAGGCCTGCCGATTCCTAATTCTTCCATTGTCTTGATCAGTAATGCTTCGTTGTATCGGGCGGGAGCTTGCGTAAAATGCTGTTCGGGAACCCATTCTCCTGCAGGAATTTTTTGTCCGATTTCCAATTGAGGGAGAAAACCTAAGTTATCTTCTGTTTCTTCTTCTTCATTCTTCATGATGATCAAGAATCCCGAAAACGATAAAACTGAGCCATTTAATCTAAAAACAGCCTCTGAATTCTTTAAATCAGCAACAACATAATCATATTGCGCTGCTGCTGCTTGGCTGGAAATAAATCTTTCCCAGATAAGGCGATATAGTTTCAACTGATCTCGGCTGAGAAAAGTGCTCATTAGTTCCGGTTTACGGTTGACATCGGTGGGGCGTATCGCTTCATGCGCTTCCTGAGCGCCCTTTTTACTGGAGTAAACTCGTTTGTTCTCAACCGCATATTCGGCTCCAAATGTGGCTGTAATAAACTCCTGCGCACTTTCAAAAGCAGAGTCTGAAATGGCAGTTGAGTCTGTTCGGATATAGGTGACTAACCCGACCGGGCCTTCCGGACCCAGTTCGATTCCCTCATACAATTGTTGGGCTAACATCATCGTCTTGCGAGCTGTGAATCCCAATTTTCGGGAAGCCTCCTGCTGTAATGTGCTGGTCGTAAAAGGGGCAGAAGGTTGTCGCTGCCGTATTCCCTTTTTATAGGAAACAACCTCACAAAGGGGTTCCAATGTTTCTATTAATCGTTGAACCTCTTCTTGGCTAGAGAGTTTGGGTTTTTCACCCTTTACTTCGACCAATTTTGCTCGAATACCATGAACTTCTCGGTTACAATGAACTTCGAGCGACCAATATTCTTCCGGAACAAAAGCTGTGATCTCCTGCTCGCGGTCTGTGATCATAGAAACAGCTACTGATTGTACCCGACCTGCACTAAGACCATATCGGAGTTTTCTCCACAAAAGGGGGCTTAATTGATATCCTACGATTCGATCTAAAACCCGTCTGGCTTGCTGCGCATCAACGTAGCACAAATCGATAGGCCTTGGATGCAGTAGTGCTTCCTTTACCGCCTTTTCGGTAATTTCATGGAATTCGATTCGGCATTCTTGACTGGGATCTATTCCCAGTACGCCGGCCAAGTGCCATGAAATTGCTTCTCCTTCTCGATCTGGGTCTGTTGCCAGAAATACTCTTTTAGCCTTTTTGGCCGCAGCTTTAAGTTCTTTGAGAAGTTCGCCTTTTCCTCGAATCGTTATATATTTAGGTTGATAATGATTTTCTACATCGATTCCGAATTGACTTTTGGGCAAATCACGCACATGACCCATGGTTGCTTTCACTTGATATCGATTGGAGAGAAAGCGTCCGATGGTTTTCGCTTTAGCCGGTGATTCAACAATAATCAGAGTATCTGCCATATACTATCATCTCACTTCATTCCGATATCTCTGAGATTTTCAAAAATCACAGAGCTTCTTTATTATAATAACCGCCTGGGTGCCCTTTGGCAAGTCCCAATAATTCCAATTGAGTCAATTCGGACAATAAACTGCCAATAGGTAACGCTAATTCGGCAGCCATTTCATCTAAATGTCGTAATTCAGCCTCTAAAGATGAAAGGATTTTCTGTTGCATGATTGTCAATTGGAACCCTTCATCGCTATTTTTTCTGATATTTTGCTTCTGAGACGGTATATATTGAAACTCATCCAGAATATCTTCGATTGAGCTTACAAGTTTTGCACCTTGGCGAATCAGATCATGACAGCCTTTACTGTTTTCCGAAAAAACATTACCGGGAACCGCAAATACTTCGCGCCCTTGCTCTAGTGCAAAATTAGCCGTGATCAAAGAACCACTGGTTGCTTTTGCTTCGACTACCAGAGTAGCGACAGACATTCCGGAAATAATCCGATTACGTGAAGGAAAAAACCCGGCTTGAGGTGGAACCGCATAAAAGTATTCGCTGAAAACTGCCCCTTTTTCCTGAATTTCCAAAGCAAGTTTTTCGTGTTCCTTGGGATAAATATAATCATGACCGGAGCCCAACACTGCATAAGTGCTGCCCTCTTTTAAAGCACCACGATGAGCGTAACTGTCAATCCCTTTTGCCAAACCACTGACCACAATAAAACCACAATCTGCCAAAGCTTCAGCCAAGTAACCGGTAACGCTCTTCCCATAATGAGTCGCCGCTCGCGAACCTACAACAGCCACACAGGGCTTAGAACTATGGTAGTCGCCTTTCACAAACAGGCATAGAGGAGCTTGTTCTATTTCTTTCAAAAGCGGAGGGTAGCCAAGATCCTTTTCAATCAGAACCGATATTTCACGTTTCGTGAATTCTTGTTCCAAGATCTCTGCCAGATCTTTACGATATACGGCTTCGATTTCTAGCCAGGTTTTCTCCGGAAGCGCGAGAATCTCCCGCCATTCTTTGGGTCCAGCTTGCCACGTTTGATGAGGAGTCTTAAAGTAAGTCATCAATTTGCTGATTCTCGATCTTCCAAAACTCGGCATAGATTGAAGTGAGGCTAAAATATATTTACCTTCTGTCATCATCACGTACGACCCTCAATCCAACAAAGGATCCAGCAATAACGGCATGAAATCAAGATAATCCGCAGACACCAGTTGATACTGTACTCCGTTTTGACTAAAATCATAGTTGTTTCTTAGTCCATGCCCGTGTAAATGACCAAAGATACACAGACGAACCCCAAAGTCTTCTAAGAGTTCTGTAAACAGCGATTCCTCGTTTTTTTCGTTCATCGGTGGAAAATGAAGCATCGCGATAATCGCTTGATTTTTTTCTTTCGCTTTTTTCAAAACCATCTCAAGCCTTTGTGCCTCTAAACGATAGTATTTCTCATCTTGAGAAGCCACATACGCAGATGCCCCCGGACATAACCATCCCTTCGTTGACACCACTGTCCAGTTATCCAAGTCTAAAACTTGACGATCGATAGGAACGATATCCTTCGGTAAAAAATCGACCATCTTTTGATGAGAATGCCAGTAGTAGTCGTGATTCCCCCGACCGATAATCTTCCTACCCGGTAAAGCATGTAAGAATTCAAAATCATTGACCGCTTCAGATAAACGCATCGCCCAGGATAGATCCCCCGGAATCAGGACGGTGTCTTCGGGTTGAATCATGGCTCGCCAAGATTTTTCAATTTTTTCGTGATGATTTTTCCACTGCTCTCCAAAGACATCCATGGGTTTCTTCGTTTGGAAAGAAAGATGTAAATCTGAGATCGCATATATAGCCATGCTAATTCTCCTTATATAAAGTATTTTTGATCCAAGCCGCGGTACCCGATCGCTTCTGCCAAATGGGAAGGCAGGATCTCTTTTGAATCTGCTAAATCAGCGATCGTTCTCGATACTTTTAAGATACGATCATAGGCCCGTGCACTCCACTTTTGCTTTCGAAAAGCTAAATTCAGCAGAGCTTGGCTTTCATGGGAGAGAGAGCAAAACTGTTTGATTTGTTTGGATTGCATTGCAGCATTATTGGGTAGTGATTGATTTCTGAAACGAGCCAGTTGCCGTTCTCTCGCGTTTTCTACCCGTAAGCGAATCGTTTCTGACCGTTCCGAGCTACCGGGTTCTACCATATCTCGGTAGCTTAACCGAGGCACATCTACATGTAAGTCAATGCGATCTAGCAAGGGACCCGAAATACGATTGCGATATTTTTGAATTGATAATTCAGAGCAAGTACAAGGACGTTGTGGATCTCCATAATATCCGCAAGGACAAGGATTCATGGCTGCTAACAACATGAATCGCGAGGGAAATGAAAAAGACCCGAGGGCACGAGCGATCGTAAGCTGGCCCTCCTCCATGGGTTGACGCATTAATTCTAGGACATCCTTCCGAAATTCCGGTAATTCGTCCAAGAACAGCACGCCATGGTGTGCAAGACTGATTTCGCCGGGTAATGGGTTTCTACCTCCCCCCACTAATCCGGCATTACTAATGGAATGGTGAGGGGAGCGAAAGGGTCTCTGCATGATAAGCCGTTCCAGGCTCTGTAATTGGCCGCTGATACTATAGATCTGCGTTACTTCCAAGGATTCCTGCATGCTCATTTGAGGTAAGATGGAAGGCATGCATTTGGCTAGCATCGTCTTTCCACTTCCCGGCGAGCCAACCATAATCAAATTATGCCCTCCTGCAGCTGCAATCTCCATTGCTCTTTTGGCGCTTGTTTGCCCTTTCACCTCGGCAAAATCATGAATGATTTCAAGCACCTTGGATTTTTGCTGCGGACAGATTGCTTCCACTTGTTGTTCTCCCGATAAATAACTTGCTAATTCCCCAAGAG
>CAZAFY010000040.1:0-9734 GCA_964484445.1 uncultured Eubacteriales bacterium | reverse complement strand
GAATAAGGCTTTGTCAGAGAGACTCGGCTTCTTCCATGTCAGCATAAAAATAAGACTCCCCATCTTTGTAATTTGGTATACGTGCTTCAGTATAGCAAAATTTAGTTCGTTTTACAAGTTCTTTACTCCTTACGATTGCTTAAAGCTTTCAGAAAATGTTCTTGTCGCACCGTCAACTCCAAGATTTCTTCGGGCGTTATATCGGGGATGCCATCGGTCATTGAAATCGCGATTTTTTCTCGGATACACAACAACCCCGCCTCGCGACATAGGGACGCTAAATCGGCACCACTGGAATCTGGAGTTAACTCCGCTAATCGGAGCAAGTCTACATCGTCTGCTAAGGGCATAGCTGCTGTATGGATACGAAGAATATCCAGCCTCCCAGACAAATCAGGATATCCCACTTCTAAGTGTAGGTCTAATCTGCCCGGTCGTTTCAGTGCGGCATCCACGCTTTGAGGGCGATTCGTGGTTCCGATCACTACCACATTGCCACGCTCCACCAATCCATCCATGAGAGAGAGCAACTGTGACACAGCCACGGCTTCATAATTTAAAGTCACTTGATCTCGATTCGGTGTCAGTGCATCCACTTCATCAAATAGGATGACGGAAGGCGCTTTGGCCTTCGCTTCTTCAAAGATTTTTCTTAAATTCGATTCGGTTTCACCGTGCCATTTGGAGATCAACTCCGGACCATTGACAAAGATGAAATGAGCTTGGCATTCATTCGCTAACGCTTTCGCAATCAGGGTCTTGCCGGTACCGGGAGGTCCATAGAGCAAGATTCCTCTGTGAGGGGTGATTCCCATGTGCGTGAACAATTGGGGCATTTTCATCGGCAACTCCACGCTTTCTCTCACTTGTGAGATCACCGAGTCCAGCCCGCCGATTTGATGATACCGCACAAGAGGGATATCGCGTTCCGCAGTATTGTTTATTTCGATCTTTACAGCTTTTTCCGCGCCTTCTTTCTTTGCTGGCTTTGTTGAAGGTAGACTACGCGTTCCGGATTGCTTTTTTTCTACTCCGATCACTTGAAAGCGTCCTTTGACCCATCCTTGTTTGTAGGTCCATTCTTCATCTTTTTGAGGATCGATCCGGCTGGGCAGTTGACGCACGATTTCATCGATTACCGCTCCGTCAAGGAGAGGGCAAAATCGAGCATTGCTTTTTTCCAGATAATAATTAATCCTCTGCCTAAGTTTGATTTTGTCAACGATAAAAACTTTTTCTCGATTCATACTCCCATATTGAAACCACCCCAGATGATTCGCCTCAGAAATAGGAATGAAGCGACAGGGAAAGAGGGGAGCAAAGCCGACCGAACCCGCTGTGTCGCCGAAGCACCAATCCTTATTTCCCAACCGTTGCCCCTCACCGAAGCAATCCAGCGTTTCTTGCACAGAATCAAAGGGAATCTCCACGCCGTCGAGGAGGTGTTGGCTGCCTTTCCAATTTCTCACCATCGCCCACAGTACACGATACGGTTCCAATTCCTCGGGCGCAGCAAAAGTGACCGAGTAGCGCAATCCTTCGGGACCGTTATTCTCGGTAAATGTTTTTTGAGCTTGGGCAATGGTCAGCGCTTGTCCCAAATGGGGGCTGACGCTAGCCGGAAATAGAATGGTTAATAGTAGTCGACGCATGGATTCAACCCTTTCTACGAAATTTGCAAAATTCACTTTGCAAAAGCAGATAAATTGTTTATAATATAGTAAAGTTGGTAAGAAGGAGGGGTTCTTCATGAAGATCCGTATCTTAGTAGACAGCACCTGTGACATGCCCCAAGAGTTTATCCGAAAATGGAATATTGGGGTAGCACCGCTGTTCGTTCAATTGGGCAAAGAGAGTTATCAAGATGGCGTTGATCTCAGCATTGACGAATTTTATCGTTGGTGCAGAACTCACACCGAATTACCCAAAACTGCTCAACCTTCGGTTGGAATTTGTGAAAAACTGATTCGCGAAAGTTTGGAACAGTATGACCATGTCATCTGTATGACCATTTCTTCTTCGCTTTCAGGCACTTTTCAAGCATTCCGATTAGCTTCCGAAGGTTTTGAAGACCGTGTTACTCTTTATGACACCTTATCTGGTTCATTGGGAATCTCTTTATTAGTTATGCAAGCCGCCGAACTGGTAGAGAAAGGCTTTGGTGTACCGGAAATATTGTTGGAACTGCAAAACGCTCGTCAACAATTAAAGGTCATGGTAGCCTTGGAAACCTTAGAATATGCTGTCAAAGGGGGACGCATCTCTCGTTTGTCCTACATTGCCGCCAATATGCTTTCCATAAAACCGATCGTCCATGTTGATTATGACGGCTTTGTCAAAGTGATTGAAAAAGCACGCAGCGAAAGTCGTGCCCTGCGCTACCTGGTCAACGCAATGAAAGAAAAATACGGGAGCACCCGTCCTTTGCGCATCGGTATTGCTCATGGCGACAGCGAAGAGCGCATGCGCGCCTTCTTACAAATGGTCAGAGAAGAATTAAACCCTGTTGAAATCATCTTTTCTCAAATCGGTCCGGTAATTGGAACCTATGCTGCTCCGGGTGCTCTGTTGGTTACTTTTTAGTAAATTTTCATGCTATAGAAACTGCACCTTATATTATACACCAGATTGGTGCAAGAGAAAGTCTTGTCTAAAAATTTTATCTGTGCTATAATAAATATACAAATGAAATCAAGCGTTCGCTCTCCCAAAGCGCGAGCGCTTTTTCGTGTACGAAGGTTATTTTTTACCTACCGGCGAATATATATAGTATTCAAAGAAAGGAAGTGACTCTTAATGCAATACCGTCATTTCGGAAAAATCGACTTTAAACCCTCTTTACTTGGTTTCGGCACCATGCGCTTGCCCATTTTGAATGGAGACAACAAACAAATCAACGAACCGGAAGCCATTCGCATGATTCGCCACGCTATCGATCAAGGGGTCAACTATGTGGATACCGCCCACGGATATCACGGAGGGCAATCGGAAATCGTCACCGGCAAAGCCTTGAAAGATGGGTATCGTGAAAAAGTCATGTTAGCTACCAAAAACCCGACCTATTTAGTCAAATCGGCCGATCATTGGGACGAATTATTGGATGAGCAACTCAACAAATTGCAGGTAGACCACATTGATTTTTATCTACAACACACGTTAGATAAGGATCTATGGAAGGTTGTTAAGGACAACAAACTTTGGGAACGCGCAGAAGCTGCCAAAAAAGCCGGAAAAATCAAATATTACGGATTCAGCTTCCACGACGATTTTGAGGTTTTTGAAGAAATTCTCAACAGCTATGACTGGGACTTCTGTCAAATTCAACTCAACTATCTTGACACCGAACATCAAGCAGGCTTGAAAGGCTTAGAAGCAGCTGCCGCAAAGGGTTTGGGCGTCATAATTATGGAACCTTTGCAAGGCGGAAGATTGGCCAATTTACCGGAAGATATTCGCACAATGTTAGATAAAGCCCCGGTTCAACGCACTCCGGTTGAATGGGCATTGCGCTTCTTGGCCGACCGTCCAGAGGTCTCTACCGTTTTATCCGGCATGAGCCTCATGGAGCATGTGACCGATAATTTGAGAATTTGCTCCATGGAAGACATGAAAATCGGCTGCATGACTGCAGAGGAAAAACAGTTATTACAAGACGTTTCTGACTATTGGCATTCTCGCATCAACATCGGTTGCACTGCTTGTCGTTATTGCATGCCTTGCCCGTCCGGTGTCGATATACCAGGTGTCTTTGCTGCTTGGAACCTTCATGCTTCCGCCACCCCCGGTTCTATGCAGAAAGCGCGTCGTCTTTATAAAGAACTCATTGAGAAAAATGCCGATGCCAGTTACTGTGTGGAATGTGGAGCCTGCGAGATCGCCTGTCCGCAACATTTATCGATTATTGCCGATCTTAAGCGAGCACGTGCCGCCTTGGAATAGAATAGGGAACTTACCGCTAAGAAGCTTCGTCTATATGAATACACAACCAAAAAAGGAGCTTCGAAGATTATGAAAAAGAAAACATTCATCCCTCTTCTTATTTTAAGTTTATTACTCAGCATGTTGCCCTTAAATGCACTGGCTGAGGTTGGAGGAACCATTACCAAAGCGATGCCTAAACCGTACTACAGAGATATTGTCGGTCAGTGGTATGAACAAGATGCCGCTCTTTTCGGATACCCGGTCATTTTTGCCCTGGATGCGAATTTTCAAGGAGACTTGGCTATGACGCGAATGGAGTTCATACGAGCACTACATGAAGCCTTAGGCATCAATATCAATTACTTTGCCGCGATCGATATTCATGAGTTTTTCGAGGATGTCGACAACGAAACCCCGGGTGCATCTCAATTATATGACTTAGTCATTTCAGGTATTATTGAACCTACGGGACAATTTTACCCAGAAGATGCTTTGAATCGCGAAGAAATGGTGCATCTCATCATAAAAGCATTGGATTTTCGCACCGGCGGACAGTATGCTTTGATTATGATGATGCCGGCTCCTTTTGCTGACCATGCAGAAATCGATGAGGCCTACACAAACGATGTTATGAAAGCTCAATTGTTGAATTTGTTAAAGGGTCGTGGAGATAACTTTTTATTTCCTAAGGCGTCTGCTACCAGAGGGGAAGGCGTCACCATGATCTCGAGACTAATCAATCTTTTGCAAAACTTACAACAGGAATTTCAGATCCATGCAGAGATGAAAGAAGAAACCAATGGCTTAGCAATGCGGTTGATTCTTCAAAACAATACCGAACAAGAGATTCTCCTGCAACATACCAGTGGCCAAAAATTCGATTTTAAGCTTTTAGATCGTGAAGGAGAGATTCTTTATACCTGGTCTGCCGACAAATCGTTTACGATGGCGCTAACACAAACTGTTGTTGCTCCTCATGAAACGGTGGTCTTTGAGCAGCTGCTGGCAAGCGAAGCTTACGCGCTATTGAAAGATCGCACATTTGAATTAAGAGCCTATTTGGTTGGAAGTTCAGATGTGTATGAGATTATTTCGGAAGGTTATTCTGCGTATTTACTGCCGTAACATCTAATTGAAATGCTCCCAAACGGATAACCGTTTGGGAGCATTTTTATTGGCAAAGATCGAAAACCATGCTATACTATCATTACGAGTACAAAAACAATTCGAAAGGATGAATTACTATGGATATCAATCAACTGAAAGAAAAAGTATGTGCTGCCATAGACCAAAATGCGGAACAGATCATTGGCTTAGGAGAGGCTATTTTTGCTGAACCCGAATTAGGTTATAAAGAATTCAAAACAGCCGCTAAAGTTAAAAAGGTTTTCGATGATTTGGGTTTAGCATATCAAAGTGAAGTCGCGATTACCGGAGTCATTGCTACGGCAAAAGGGAAAGAACGAAAAGCCAAAGTCGCTCTGATGGGCGAATTAGATGCTGTCGTAGCCCCGGGACATCGCTGTGCAGATCCCATAACCGGAGCAGCACATTCCTGTGGACATCACGTTCAAACCGCTTCGCTTTTAGGTGCCGCCATTGGCTTGGTTCGCTCTGGGGTCATGAAAGACCTCGCCGGTGATGTGGCCTTCATGGCCGTTCCTTCCGAAGAACCGGTGGAACTTGAATTCCGTAATCAATTGATCAAAGATGGTAAAATCGCCTTCTTAGGCGGTAAACAAGAATTCATTCGTTTGGGTCACTTTGATGATGTGGATGCGATGGTCATGCAACATTCTTCCGGTGGCGACAAGGTCACGGCCGGTGGTGCCGGTGGAATGGGTTTTGTTGCCAAATTGATCCATTATAAAGGCCAAGAATCCCATGCGGCCAGTCCTTCTCAAGGGATTAATGCTTTGAATGCTGCTAAAATCGGTTTGGTTGCGATCGATGCCGTTCGCGACACCTTCAAAGACGAAGATGGTATCCGTGTTCATCCTATCATTACCAAAGGAGGTAACTTAGTCAATGTTGTACCTGCGGATGTACGCATTGAAACATTCGTACGTGGGCGGAACTTACCTGCTATTGAGGATGCCAGCTTCAAAGTCAACCGCGCGCTCAAAGCCGGAGCCGATGCATTGGGTGCTGAAGTGCAAATTTTCGATATTCCGGGTTATATGTTTGCCTTCGAGCAATCAACTCTTAAAAACTTAGTTCATCAAAATTTTGTTCAACTGGTTGGCGAGGAAAACATTGCTCCAGGTCATGGTTTTACAACTGATGCCAACGATGTCTCCAATTTGATCCCCACCGTTCATGCAACTGTAGGGGGCATCAGCGGAGTAGCACATAGTTCCAATTACGAAGTAGCAAATCCGCAATTATCGTACATCGTTGCAGCCAAAATGATGGCGATGACCGTGGTCGATCTCTTAGCGAACGACGCCGAGAACGCATTGAAAATCCGCTCCGAATTCAAAGCCCCCCTCACCAAAGAGCAATACCTCAAAGACTGGGGTAAACTCAACCAATAATCGTTCAAAAACGCCGTTTCCCTGTTGGGAAACGGCGTTTTTTAGTTTGTGGGGGAGTTAATGCGGTGTGTGATCAAATCCAGTATGCTTTCTTTTTGGTCGTTAAAATCTATGCCATCGGCAAAACAAATCGCTTCTCCCAGGATGATTTCTTTGTGTTCGTGATCTAAGTAGATGGGAATGAACGGTAAGTGTTTGCCGGTTTTATTATGATAATAGCGTTCTAAGTATAGAAAGCCTTCATAAATGCTCCGAACTTCTTTATCGGTTGACGTGTAGTTGATATCCGGGAAAATCAACACATTTTCCCCTGCAAGTAGCGCTCGGATCGACTCTTTGATCGTTTTAAAAGATTGTACCGACTCTCTGAAAACGGGAATTGCACGCATGGAATCCAATACGTTTACTACAAAAGGAGTAAGAATGTTAGCTGCCAATTTGGCTTTCCATTTTGAATAACCGAACCGTTGAGTAAAAGTATACCCAACATAATGGCCAAAACAAGTCACTCGATCCATAAAAACATGAAATACCCAGGTTCGCACAAAGTTGGGCAACCAAGTCATGACGATTCGGGGACCGGTTAAATTGTTGTGGCGGCACAGCAAAACACTAGGCGAAGGAAGTTCATGCTCTTGTCGGATTCGATACTGCGGTGTGAACCAGCGAAAAATGCCCCGAACCGCTTTAAATAATCTTCCGTATTCGCTCATAGAGATTCCTTTCTTGTTCAAATGGAACGGTACGACCTATTTTGAAGAATAAATCTTGTATTATATTCGCGAATTTAACCCGGTTATCCTTGCTTCTGAATTTGATAATTTACTCGCTATGCAATATTGATTGAGTTAAGCCATAATATAAAGGAAAGTGAACTTTTTCTCTATCTTTCTCCACAAAGATTTATAACAAGGAGATTTCTGCAACAAAGACGAATCAAAAACCGTAAAGAGGGGGAGATTCTCTGTGTACGATATCGTTGCTCTAGGTGAATATTTAATAGATTTTACTCCATTACCGAAACACTGTTTCCAGGCAAATCCAGGAGGCGCTCCGGTCAATCTTTTGACCATGGCTTCTCGATTAGGAAACAAGGTGGGGTTCATTGGTAAAGTTGGTCAAGATCACTTTGGGGATTATCTCAAAGCTAACTTAGAACACTATAGAATTGACACCGGTGGGCTAGCGCGAAGCACCACAACTCCAACAACCTTAGCTTTTGTCCAATTGAACGAGCAAGGCGATCGAGCCTTTCAGTTTTACCGTAATCCGGGAGCAGATACACAATTGACTCCGGAAGAAGTATCGGAACCCTTGCTGTCTTCGTGCCGTTTATTTCACTTTGGCTCCTTATCACTGACTCATTCACCGGCAAAAGAAGCTACCGAAACCGCTCTTCTCAGGGTCAAAAACCTTGGGGTGCCGGTCTCCTATGATCCGAATTATCGTCCTCTTCTATGGCAACACCTGCCGGAAGCCGAAGTCAGAAAGCGCTTACTCTGGGGAGCTACTCAAGCTGATATTATGAAATTGAGTTCAGAAGAAATGAGATGGTTGTTCCCCTCCGTTTCGCTCCAACAGGCGCTCTTGAAACTTCATTGTCTTGGGCCACGCCTTATTTTTCTCACCTTTGGCTCCGAAGGGAGCTTGGTTTCAACTAAAGATAAAATACTGTATCAACCAACCTATAACACTCCCATTCTTGACACGACCGGTGCCGGAGATGCCTTCTTTGGTTGTGCCTTGAGCTGCTTATTAAAAGATGAAGCCCACTGGAAAAAGCCTACTTCTGATTTTTTGATCGATATCTTAGACTCCGCCAATGCTGCCGGTGCACTTTGTTGCAGTCATTATGGGGCAATGCCCGCTATGCCAACGGCTGAAGAAATCCAATTCTGCAAAGGGAATACCCCACGTATTCATTGCTCTTTCAATGCAATCTCACAAAAATTCTCGGAGTTATCCTCCTGAAAGGAAGCAATATATGAAACGCTCTGAAATCAATCGTTCCATTCGAAAAGCCATTCTATTATGTCAGACCTATTCTGTTGCTTTGCCCCCATTTGCCCAGGTTGAACCGCACGCATGGTTGGAGAAGGGTAGAGAATATGAAGAAATCCGTGCATGCATGCTAGGTTGGGATATCACCGATTACGGCCTTGGCCGATTCAATGATCTTGGACTAACTCTGATCACCCTTCGTAACGGAAAGCGCGGTCATACAATCTACGATAAACCATACGCCGAAAAAATCCTGATTAGCCAAGAAAACCAAGTCTGCCCTATGCACTTTCATTGGTATAAAAGGGAAGATATCATTAATCGCAATGGTGGCATTTTAATGATGCAACTGTATCAAGCAAATGCTGACGAAGGTTTATCGGATCAACCGGTAGAGGTTCAACAAGATGGCCGTCGGTATTGCGTAAAAGCAGGGACCGTTCTTGAACTTTCTCCGGGAGAAAGCATCACACTTCCCCCACGGTTGTACCATGCTTTTTGGGCGAAACCGGGACATGGCCCTGTCCTAATAGGCGAAGTCTCTCAATGCAATGATGATCAGAATGATAATCGGTTTTTGGAACCGATTGGGCGTTTCCCGGTCATCGAAGAAGATGAGCCCGCATACCGTCTACTCTGTACTGAGTATCCGCCGGTAGAGTGAACCTTTTCCCTTTTAGAGAAATATTTGAGGGCTTTTCTCTTCGCTACATGCAGCGGTTAAATATTTCATGGTTTGTTCAAAAGCCTCTCCCGCAAAAAACTTTGCTGAAACCGGACATTTTTTAACGCAGCTACCACATCGAAGACATTTTTCCGGTTCAAGAATCTGCTTGGGGTCCTTGGCATCAATAATATGTACCGGACAATTCTCTACACAGATCCCGCATTCAATACAAGCATCCGTAGTTCTCGGAGCCCATGCAGAGGGCGCTGCCGGATTCCTAGGCTTCAGTGGAGTTGTTCCGGGTAGCTCGACCGGATCCAAGTGATCGGCAGACAATTTGGCAGCGATTAGACGACCAAAATCTTGGGCTAACTGTAAGTCTTCTGGATTCGGTCTACGATTGGCTATTTTCGTTCCAAAGGAATGTTCTCCAATAAAGGCTGCTCCGGCCACAACTTTGCATCCTCCGGCCGAACAATACTCTTTCATTTCTACCAAAGCATCTCCGAAGGCGCGATTCCCATATAGTGCTACCACAACTACAGGTGAACCATTACCTCGAACGCCTTGATAAAAGGCTTCTGCAATCCTTGGTACTCTCCCACCAT
>CAZAFY010000039.1:0-9801 GCA_964484445.1 uncultured Eubacteriales bacterium | reverse complement strand
ACCCAATTGAGATAACGGCGCATTGGTGGTTGATCCAAACCCAATTCTTCTCGCAATAAAGCTTCCAAAGCAGGGTCAGCTTCCTGACCTAAACGAGATAAAACCGGATCGCCCGGTATCACCTGAAAGACGTAGAAGATCATGATGCTGACCAGGAACAACGTCATCAGGCTGGATAATAAACGAGTCCATAACGAACGAGGAATAGGGATCAACTCCTTTAGAAAAGGCTACTATTTTACAGTGACCGTCTTCATATCAATAAAGCCGATCGGGTAGGTGAGCAAACCGCTGAGTCGATTGTTGACAGCGCGATACAAGGTGGGATCCATGATGAAGACAGCAACGGCGTCTTCCGTCAAAATCTCTTGAGCCTGATTGTATAAGTCTCTGCGCGTTTCCATATCGCCTGTTAAGCGAGCTTCTTTGATGATTGCATCGTATTCGGGATTGTTGTATTTGTAGAAGTTGCGGCGGAAAGTAGACTCAAAACGGCCTAAGACGGCATCGGGATCCAATTTGCCGGTGAGTCCGACAATAGAGGCTTCGTAGATGGCCGAGCCGTAGACTTCACTTAACCAAGTGTTCCATTCAATGGGGACAATGTTCATGGTCACACCGATTGCTTGCAGGTGAGATTGCATGAGCAGAGCGGTATCCATATGGAATTGGTATTCTACCGGTACTTTGATCGAGAAGGTCAAGTCGCTTTCGCCGGCATCTGCTAAAAGCTGTTTCGCTTTTTCGGGGTTATAGGCATAATAATCTTCGGTTTCTGTGTTATAGAAGTATCCCATGATCGGGCTGAAGTTGGTATCTAATTTGGGTGAACCTGGTGCCAACATTTCAATGATTTCATCTTTATTGATCGCATAGGTCAAGGCTTGACGGACTTCTTTTTTGGCAAATGCTGGATGTTCCAGATTCAAGGTCATCAGTTGAACCATATTTTGGGGTGTTGTTAAAACCGATACCTTGGTGGTATCAATACTCTTGGTTTGATCCAAGGTAATGTTCATGATGTCAACTTCTCCGGTCTGTAAGGCAAGAAATCCGGTATTGGCATCGGTATAAATTTTGAATTCTACTTGATCCAGTTGGGGTAAGGTTCCGTAGTAATCTTCGTTACGTTCCATGGTGATGCCAACGCCGGGAGTGTAACCGGAATATTTAAAAGGACCGGCACCCATGGGGACTTGCGCCTGAGAGGAACCGCTGTTTTCCGGGATAATAGCAATCATGAGTTTTGAGAGGAAGCTGACATCGACATTGGCTAAATGAAAGATCACTGTCGTTTCATTGGGAGCTTCCATGGATTCAATGACTGCAAAGTTTGATGTTAAAGGTTCTTTTTGATCTTCGGTTTTGCCGTTGAGTCGGTTAAAGGTGTAAATGACATCGGCAGGACTCAAGGTTTTTCCGGTGTGAAACTTCACGTTTTCCTTCAAGACGACAGTGTAGCTGAGCAGATCCTCAGAAGGCGTAATGCTCTCGGCTAAATCCATGACGATCTCACCATCGGGGGTGATTGAAATCAACCCGGTAAAGATGTTGTACATGACTTCTTGCGTGCCGGTCGCGGCAGATAGATGGGGATCTAAAGAATCAAAATCTTGGGGAATGCCGACCACCGCTTTTTTTAAGACGGGTTCGGGTGTGGGTGCGGGAGTGGTGTTACAGGCTGACAGTAACAAGGTTAGCAGTAAGAGTACTATGACCCCTTTGAACTTTCTCATAAAAAAACTCCTCCTATAATCATTTTGCATTTTTTCTTTCTATACTATGCCCCTTTAAGTTCGCGGAGGAGACTTCCATTTCCTGTATATACACCTGTCAAAATTAGTTGCTTCGCTTCGAAAAAGGCGAGTTGAATCAAAGGTTCATCAACTCTTAACAGATAATTTACAATTTAGATTCAAATCGCCAGGCATCGCGGCAGATATCGACGATACTGCGCTTGACCTTCCAGTGCAATTCTCGATTCGCTTTGCTGGCATCGGCATAACAGGTAGCAATATCCCCGGGGCGACGCGGTTCGATTTTATAAGGCACTTTTTGGCCGGTCGCCTCTTCAAAAGCGTAGATCAGTTCCATGACCGAGGTTCCTTCACCACTGCCTAGGTTGTGGATATGGTAGCCGGCAGTTAGATGCTCCAAGGCTGCCAAATGTCCTTCTGCTAAGTCCATGACATGAATATAGTCGCGAATACCGGTGCCATCGGGGGTGTCATAATCGTTGCCAAAGACCCGCAAATAGGGCACGCGCCCGGTAACGGCTCGGGTGATATTGGGCAAGAGGTTATTGGGAATGCCGTTAGGATCTTCCCCAATCCTTCCGCTGGGATGCGCTCCGACTGGATTAAAATATCGCAGTAGGGAAACTTGTAAAAATGGATAGGCCTTGGCGGCATCGGTCAAAATGCGCTCGCTCATGGCTTTGGTTTCCCCGTAGGGATTGGTAGTGGGCAAAAGCGGTAGGTCTTCATGAAAGGGTACGATGTTATCACCGTAAACGGTGGCAGAGGAGCTGAAGACAAAACGAGGAACCTGATGCCGAACACAAGCTTCGATTAAGGTGATGGTGCTCATTAAGTTGTTTCGGTAATACTGCAACGGTTTCGCAACCGATTCTCCTACAGCTTTCATGCCGGCGAAATGAATCACGCCATCAAAAGTATGGGCTTGAAAAAGCGCCTCTACAGCCTGCGAATCACAGGCGTCGATTTCTTGAAACACAAAATCCTTGCCGGAGATCGCACGGATCTGTTCTAAGACCTTGGGCTGGCTGTTGTAAAAGTTGTCGATCAAAACCAAAGAATAGCCTGCTTCCAATAACACGACTGCGGTGTGAGAACCAATGTAACCTGCTCCTCCGGTGATGAGAATCTTCATATCAAAACCACCTTTCTATTTAACGAAGTCCGTCTAACAAGCGTAAGGTTCGGGTTTCTACTTCGTAACGAATACGTTCTTCGTCCAGTTTGGTGAACTGACCTTTTTCCATGAGCAGTTCGCCGTCGACCATAGCTAACACCACATCGGAAGGTAACGTGTGATGAACGACCGCCGATAAGGGGTCATTGAGTGCAACAAAGTGGGGTGCATCGGTAGAAATAGCAATCAGGTCTGCCTTCGCCCCTATTTCAAGGACTCCCATGCGCTCACCCTTTTCCGCAAAAAGCTTGTTTGCTGGAGTAGAAGTGACCATTTGTAGGATTTCACGATCTGTCAAAGCCCCGGGATCATCGGTTTGAACTGAGGCCAATAAAGAGGCCAAGTGCATTTCTTTCCATAGGTTCATGCCGTTGCCACTGCTTTGACCATCGGTACCTAAAGCAACGGACATACCAGCCTCTTTCATGGCAGTAAATTGTGGGATCCCTGCCGCTAAACGTAAATTGCTGGTCGGGCAGGGTACGGCCAACATCTGATGCTCGCTTAGCAATGCGCGATCTTGATCATTCAAGTGAACGCAATGAGCGGCTACATGATGCGGACCCAATAAGCCGAGGTCTGCGAAACGCTGGATGGGGCGTTTGCCATAGAGGCGGAGATCATCTTCGACCTCCTTGCGTGTCTCATGCAGATGAGTATGAACGCGATAGCCGTTTTGCTGAAGCCAAGCGGCTCCTTCGGCTAAAGCATCGGGAGGATACAAATAACCACTATGCACGGTGGCGAATACTTTCATGCGACCATTGCCACGATTATGGTACGCGGCGTAGGCTTCTTCAAATTGCGAGAAGATGGTTTGGCAGCGGGGAGGATTAAATTCGGTATGAAAAACCGAGTGACCGGTGGCGACCCGCATACCACTTTCTTCTACCATGGTCATGGCCGAAGCCGGCATTAAGGGCATGTCGCAAACCGAGGTGATGCCACCACGCAGCATTTCCAACAGACCCATGGCGGTACCCCAGGCACAGTCTTCTTGGGTGAGACGACCTTCGGCCGGAAAGATTTTAGTGAATAACCAATCGTGTAGGTTCAAGCCACTGCCATAATTACGAAAATAGGCCATATAGGTATGGGCATGGCTATTGACTAAACCGGGGAGAATGATCCAGCGACTGCCATCGAGAATGCGATAGTCGAATTCGTCTTGGCTGGGTTTTTCTCCATGGCATCGAATTTCGGTAATGATATCCCCTTGAATCACCAAATCCCTATGTGTTAGGACCGGTTGTGAAGCATGAGCCGACACTATAGTGGTATCGCGAATGATCAAGTTCATGGAGTTCTCCTTATAAAGTTTCGATAACTCGGCTGACAAAACCGCAAAAGCGTTCTTCCACGCGATGCGCCGTTTCATTGACGTCTTCGCCCGAGAGTTCTTGGTTGAGCATTCCGGCCGCCAAATTGGTAATACAGGAGATCCCCAAAATTTTCATGCCGGCATGGCGAGCCGCAATGATTTCGGGAACGGTGGACATGCCCACGGCATCGGCGCCGAGATGACGCAGACCAATGATATCTGCCGGAGTTTCAAAGTGAGGCCCGGTCATAAAGGCATAAACCCCTTCTTGTAAAGCAAAATCTTGTTCTCGAGCGACCGAGCGTGCAAGATCTTGCCATTTTTTGTCGAAGGTAAAGGTCATGTCAAAAAAGCGGGAACCCATTTCATCCATATTTTCTCCTCGCAGAGGGGAGGGACAGAACATGGTGATGATGTCGGTGATCAACATTAAGTCCCCCGGTGTGAAGCGTCGGTTGATCCCACCGGCAGCATTGGAGACCAGCAAGCGTGGAATATTCATCCGAGCAAATACTTGTACGGGGAAAATGCAGGTAGCAATGTCGTGGCCTTCATAATAATGGAAGCGACCTTGCATGGCTACAACGTTTTTACCGCCCAGTTGTCCGTAGACTAAGCGGCCTTCGTGGCCCGGGGCTGTTGTGGCTACAAAGCCGGGGATATCATGGTAGGGGATACGAATCGGATTTTCAATCCGATTGGCCAAAGGTCCCAAGCCGGAACCCAAAACAATAGCAACTTCAGGGGTCTCGGGTAACACTCGTGTTAGGAATTCAGCAGTTTCGGTGATCTGCATGTAGCGACTCGTAGCATCCATCTTCATTCCTCCTAAAGTTTAGTTTAATAATAAAGCAGCCCCGAAAAGGCCGGCATCGTTGCCTAACGTTGCAGGCACTAAGCGAGTAGGGGTCATCCATTGATACGCAAAGACTTCTTGTTGTAGAAGGGGTTCTATATAAGGGATATATATATCACAGCGAGCTCCTAGTCCGCCTCCGATGGCTAAAACTTCCGGTTGAAAGAGGTTGATCATGTTGATAATGCCGACCCCCAACATTTTTGTATAGAGACGGATGATTTCTTTGGCGGCACGGTCACCATGATCGTAAGCGGTGAAGATATCGCGGCAATCTTGCAAGCAGCCATTTCCATCGGTTTGCTGCCAGAGGAAAGAAGCAGGATGATCGAGCAGCACTTCCTTTGCGGTTTGCAACAAACCATGAGCCGAGCAATATTCTTCCCAGCAACCGCGGCGACCACAACTGCAGATTCTTCCGTGAGCTTCCACGACATGGTGTCCGAGTTCTCCGCCACCGCCGTTGAAGCCGACCAGAATCTTACCATCGACGATTACACCTCCGCCCACTCCGGTGCCAAGGGTAATCACGACAGCATCACGGCATCCTTGGGCAGCACCTAATCGGGCTTCACCTAAAGCTGCCGCATTGGCATCGTTGGCTAAAGAGACCGGTAGGTCCAAACGCTGTTGCAACGCCTCAGCCATGGGGGCTTTTAGGAATTTTAAATTGCTAGAAAAGAGGATCAGGCCCTTTTCAGAATCGATCACACCGGGAGAACCGATACCGGCATAAAGCACCGCTTCTTTATCAACCTGAGCTTCCTCTAAACAAGCCAAGCAAAGTTCAGTCATGTCATCGGCAACCGCTTCATAGCCATCGCGCCAGCGGGTGAGACATTGTTTGGTTGCTAAAACACCATGATCGATGTCGTCAATTTTTCGGATATCCAAAAGCAGAACGCCCAAATTGGTTCCACCCAAATCAATTCCTAAACGATACGGTTTTTCCATGCTGACCTCCTTTATAGTGATTCAAACAGATTGAAGCAAGTGCGTTTCTCGCCGACGATCCAATCATTGTCGTTGATGACTAATGGTTTAGCCAACTTCAGCATACGCTGACGGCCGGCCTCGTTGGTATAGCCGATTTGTTTGAAAATCTCATTGATCAAGAGGGGCCAAGTGACTTCGGTGCCATCTTCGCATTTAAAAGCGATACCGAGACGCTGCTCTTTCATACCGATTGTATAAACCCCTTCGGCACCCCCTTTGGCGACTAAGTTGGGATCCATATTGACCATGGCACAAATATAATCGGTTCCGGTGACCATGAGCGGGTGGGTATTCATATTTTTGGCCATTCGAGAAGCGGCTTCAGCCCAAACTGGGTCTTCAATTCGGTCGGGACAAGCTAATTTCATGGCTGCCAAAGCCATATTCTGCAAAGGAACTGCAAAAACAGGCACACCACAGCCATCGACACCGATGCCTATTTCATGGGTAGGTATTTCTGTAAAACGCGAGATCGTTTGCAGAATGTATTGCTGAACCGGGTGGTCAGGAAGCCAGTAGCCGTCTGACGAGATGCCAAAATGACGCGCCATGGCAAGGGCGGCCGTATGCTTACCGGAACAATTGTGATATACCTTTCGTTTTGGAGCATTGATACAGAGCAATTCGGTTCTGCGAGGCAAATATCCAGGGTAGGCGGGCTTCATACACAAATCGTCTTCTTGTGCTCCGATTTTGCGTAAAATCGATTCAATGGCAGCTACATGAAAGGGCTCTCCCATGTGGGAACCGGCCATGATGGTGGTTTCTTCTGCGGTCAACCCAAATTCGCGATCAATACCCAGCGCTAAAATCGGCAAGGCTTGAATCGGCTTGGAGGCGGAACGATAATAAGTTTTTTTCATAGGGTCTCCGGCATGACCTACGAGCACTCCTTGGTCATTGACAACGGCAATAAAGCCACGATGAATATTCTCAACCATTTCACCGCGGATATCTTCAACTAAAATGGCAGATGGCACTTCAATTTCCTCCTTGTAAACACGGGTCAAATCTTTGTTTAATACGAGGCTGAGAGGGTCAAACCCTTCCTAATGAAAAGCAGGATTTTTCCGCCAAAGCAAGGAAAAGAGAGTACAGTATAAAAGGGGGACGAGAGAATGAGAGCAAGAACATGGATCCGGAAATTTGGTTGGGTCCTCTGTCTGATTTTGTTGATCAGTGCATCGGGATGCCAACAGGATCCAACACCGGAAGAAGAATCCGAACCCTTGGAACTGATGGATTTTGTGGGTCAACCCTTGTCGACCATCAAGCCACATCTTGGCGATATTGTCAGTATTGAAGCTAGTGATATGGATGGCTCTCCTGTAGTGATTTTTGATCAGGTGCAGGTGCGATATTATTCAAAAGAGGAAACGATTGTAGGGTTCTACTTACCACGAGAGTTATTGACCGATTTACAAGCCTTTAGCGTGATGGGTGTGACCTTAGATATGGATAATAGCGCGGTATTAGAAGCCTTAGGGAAACCGGTCAACGGTGATCGTCAATCCTTGATCTATACCGAAGATTTTTCTTTGTGGTGGAAGTTCAACTTTGATAAAGAAGATCAAATGGAAAACATCCAAGTGTTTTATGCAAAAGACCAAGGCGACCGTACTTTTGTTGACTGGAGGAAATCATGACCATTGAAAAATGCCGTGTATGCCCGCATGAATGTCAGGTAGAACGTTTAAACCTCAGCCCCTCTTCGGGTTTTTGTGGGCTCCCGGCACTGCCTAGGATTTGCCGAGCGGATCTGCATTTTGGTGAAGAACCGAGTATCAGTGGTAAAAAAGGTTCCGGAACCATCTTTTTCAGTGGCTGCGTTTTACGTTGTGTATTTTGTCAAAATCATGAAATCAGCCGAGATGCCTGCGGCCGCGCTGTCGATGCAGAAGGATTAGCCAAGATTTTTCAAAAACTGCAAAAAAAAGGTGCCGAAAATATCAATTTAGTCAGCCCGACACCCTATACTCCAATGATTACTGAGGCCTTGCGCATGCAACCGTTAAACATACCGGTTGTTTATAATAGTGGGGGATATGATTCCTTGGAATCTCTGAGGCAATTAGATGGACTGATTGATGTTTATTTACCGGACTATAAGTATCATAGCAACACCTTGGCTCAAAAATATTCTGGGGTTGCCGATTATCCGCAAAAAGCGCAGATTGCAATTTTAGAGATGTTGAGACAGGTGGGCTTTCCAAGATACAATGAAAACGGTCTAATGGAACAGGGATTGATGATCCGTCATCTGGTTTTACCGGGTCATACCAAGGAGTCGATCTCAGCCTTGCATTGGATTTCGGATTTTCTTCCTAAAGGCGTTGCCGTCAGTCTTATGGCGCAGTATTTTCCTCCCAAAGGGTTAAAATTGCCGCCTAATCTGCAGCGAAAACTGACCAAAAGAGAATACGATAAAGTGGTTCAAGCCATGTTGGATTTACAATTGACTGAAGGATTTGTTCAAACCAGAGAATCAGCAGCAGAAGAATATGTTCCTGCTTGGGATTGGAAGAAATGATCCTGTGAAAAGGGGAGATCTTATGAGGCATATTTTTATAATTAATCCCATGGCCGGTAAACCCAAGGATTTACAGGGCTTCATCCAAATGGCGAATCACGTTGTCTCCAGTCAAGGTGATACCTTTATTGCTGTGCAAACACATTACCCCGGACATGCAGTGGTTTTAGTACAAGAATTTCTACCTGCCGAGGAAATGACTCGCTTCTATGCTTGCGGTGGCGACGGCACCATGAACGAAGTCTTACACGGAATATTTGGCCAAGAGAATTGCGAGCTGGCAGTGATCCCGATGGGTTCCGGTAATGACTTTCTGCGCTGTTTCGGAGAGGTCAAAGACTTTTTGAATTTAGAAAACCAAGTCGCCGGTCAAGCGATGTGGGTCGATATCTTACAAGCCGGTGATCATGTCGCCTTAAACTTGATCAACGTTGGCTTAGATGCCGAGACCGCCTTTTATAAAAACAAGTTTCAGCGCTTACCAGGGGTCAGCGGACCCATGGCCTATTATTTGGCACTAGCTTTTTGCTTTTTCCGCAGATATGGCATTACCTTGAATTTGGAATTGGACGGAGTAGCTCATGTAGAACCCAGAGGATACATTTTGACCGCTTTTGGAAACGGTACTACCTATGGCAGCGGTTTCCGAGCAACGCCACTGGCAACACCAGTCGATGGCGTGATGGATGTTTGTTTGTTTCGCCATGTCAGTCGACCCGTCATTTTAAAATATCTGCCGTTCTTCAAGCGAGGCGAACACGTCAATCATCCGGGTCTGAAAGACATTCTATATTATCATAAGCACGAAAAAGTGCGAATTTCCGGAAATGAACCTTTACACATCTGCATGGATGGAGAGTTTTTTGATTCACAGGACGTTACTGTTCGGGTTTTACCGAAAGCGATCCGTTTTGTAGTTCCCAAAGGGATGAAACCAGCATGGCCGATAACCTAGGAATTCACAGAGTCAAGGCCGACTCTGAAAATTGATACATGGAGGGATTTTTGCGAATGAACAAAGAGTATGCAAGACAACTGATGGCTTATTTGGATGCTTCCCCAACACCCTTTCAATCGGTGAAAAGTTTAAAGGCAATGCTACAACAAGTCGGTGCGGTGGAATTAAAGGAACTTGAGTCATGGCAACTTCAAGAGAAAACACTT
>CAZAFY010000038.1:0-9989 GCA_964484445.1 uncultured Eubacteriales bacterium | reverse complement strand
CATTATGATCATATGGTACGAACCTCAACTGTAATCCGCCCGGGTAGTGATGCCGCTGTGTTGCGCATTAAAGGTACTCAAAAAGGATTAGCCATGTCTCTCGATTGCAACAGCCGATATGTCTATTTAAACCCCAGAGAAGGCGGAAAAATCGCTGTGGCAGAAGCAGCACGGAATGTGGTTTGCAGCGGAGCCGAACCCATGGCGATCACCAATTGTTTGAATTTTGGCAACCCGGAAAAGCCTGAAGTCTTTTACACCTTCCGTGAAGCTGTGGAAGGAATGGCTGAAAGTTGTCGCGCTCTGGAAACTCCTGTAACCGGTGGGAATGTCTCTTTCTATAACGAAAACCAACATGGGGCCGTCTACCCCACCCCCACCGTTGGTATGATGGGTTTACTCACCGATATCAGCCATGCAACGACCCTGTCCTTCAAAAACGAAGGCGACTCGATCTACCTGATCGGAATCAACAAGGATGAATTGGGTGCCAGCGAATATTTGAGTCATGTGCATCACCTCAACACTGGCAAGACTCCGATCTTAGATCTTGACTTGGAGAAATCAGTACAAGCACTGGTTCTAAAAGGCATTCGTAATGGGTTGATCAATGCTGCACACGACTGCTCCGAGGGCGGTTTAGCGGTTGCTCTGGCCGAAATGGCCATCACCGGTCATCTAGGAGCCAAGCTGGATTTAGAAGATTCTTTACGTAGCGATGTTTTACTTTTCGGTGAGAGCCAATCTCGGGTCTTAGTGACCATCCCCCACGAAAAACAAACTCTTTGGGAAGAGTGGATCAAAAACTGCACAACCCCAATCCAATACCTTGGTAAAGTTGAGGGGAAAACCCTTGAAATATCCCAGCAAAATCAATCAAAAATCAATATTTCTTGTGAAGAATTATATAGCCTTTGGAAGGAGGCGCTTCCTTGCACCCTGAGCAAACATTAAACAATCACGTCCCCGCAGATCGACCGGAAGAAGCCTGCGGAATCTTTGGAATTTGGGCTCCCGGGGCGCCGGTCGCCCTTCAAACCTACTATGGTTTGGTTTCTTTGCAGCACCGTGGTCAGGAAAGTGCAGGAATCGTTTTAGCGAACGAAGAGGGGCTTACCCTGCATAAAGGCATGGGTTTGGTCACCGATGTCTTTGAGCACAGTCCCCTTTTAAGCGAATCCGGATATGCCGCCATTGGGCATGTTCGCTACCCCACCAGTGGGGTTTCAACATTGCTGAATTCACAACCCTTGCTGATCCAATATAAAGGTGGCCAGTTAGCGTTAGCACATAACGGAAACTTGGTCAATTCCAACGAATTGCGCCAAGAGTTAGAACAAAAAGGTTCTATTTTTACATCGACTATTGACAGTGAGGTTTTTGCTCATCTGATTGCTCGCAGTAGCTTTGACGGGCTTGAAACTGCTTTGACCGAGGCTGCACAGCGCATCCGTGGCGGATATGCGATCCTTTTCCTGACAGCAGATAAAATGATCGCCATGCGAGACCCCAACGGAATTCGTCCCTTAGCCTTGGGGAAATTGGGCGACCATTATGTAATTGCCAGTGAAAGTTGTGCTTTTGATACGATTAATGCTACCTTTATCCGTGAAATCGAACCGGGAGAAGGCATCACCATTGATAACAATGGATTACGGAGTTTTCATGCCGCCCCCGCCGGCCGTCACAACCTCTGTGCTTTTGAATACATCTATTTTGCCAGACCCGATACTACCATGTATGGCAGCAATATCCATGCAATACGAAAACTCTTGGGCAAACAGCTCGCCTCTGAAGCCCCGGTTGAGGCCGATTTGGTTACCGGTGTCCCAGACAGCAGTATCTCTGCCGCCATTGGGTATGCTGAAGCCAGTGGCATCCCCTACGAAATGGGCTTGATCAAAAATCGCTATATGGGCCGCACCTTCATTAAACCCACCCAAGAAATGCGCGAAACCGCTGTTCGTTTAAAATTGAACCCGGTGCGCAGCATCGTAGAAGGGAAAAGAGTAATTTTAGTTGATGATTCCATTGTTCGCGGGACAACTACCAGTCATATCATTAAGCTCTTGAAAGAAGTCGGCGCCAAGGAAGTTCATGTTAGAATATCCTCTCCTCCTTACCGTTTCCCCTGTTATTTCGGAATTGACACCTCGTCCAGAGGAGAACTCATTGCAGCAAACAATACGATTGATGAAACCCGTAAAATCATCGGGGCAGACAGCCTTTATTATTTGAAACAAAGCTCTCTGACCAAGATTTTGGCGGACAAAGGTATTCCCATTTGCGTAGGTTGCTTCGACGGAGACTACCCCGTTAAGATTCCTAACATGAACCTCTAAAGGAGATATAAGCATGGAAAAGAAAGAATCATTACGCTATGCCGATGCCGGTGTCGATGTTGATGCCGGTAATCGTGCGGTTGAATTGATGAAAGAAAAAGTTCGTTCCACTTTTCGTCCCGAAGTCATGGGGGATCTGGGAGGCTTTGCCGGTTGCTTTCGCTTACCCAAACGAGCGATACAAAACCCGGTTTTAGTCTCCGGAACCGATGGTGTTGGTACTAAACTCAAGTTAGCCTTTGAAACTGGTATTCACCATACAGTCGGTCAAGATCTAGTTGCTATGTGTGTCAATGATATCTTAGTCCAAGGAGCAGAACCCCTGTTCTTCTTGGACTATTTCGCATGCGGAAAAGTAGAACCGGAGCAAGTGGCGACTGTGGTCGGAGGTATTGCCGACGGATGTCGTTTAGCCGGTTGTGCCCTGATTGGCGGAGAAACCGCAGAAATGCCAGGCTTTTATTCAGTAGGAGAATACGATTTAGCTGGTTTCGCGGTCGGTTTGGCTGACGAAGAAAAGCTGATCGACGGACGGACCATTCAGGCTGGCGACTGGATCTTAGGGTTACCCTCCAGTGGTGTTCATTCCAACGGGTTTTCTTTGGTTCGTAGAATAGCACAAAAAACCGGAATCCAATGGAATCAACCTTCTCCGTGGGAAGAAAAGACCTGGGGACAGGCTTTTTTAGAACCAACTCGTATTTATGTAAAAACCATTTTAGCCTTACTAGAACAATTTGCCATTGAAGGCATGGTCCATATAACCGGTGGTGGCTTCCAGGAGAATATCCCCCGAGTGCTGCCGGCTGATCTAGATGCAGTGATCTATAAAAACGCTTGGCTTGTTCCTCCTGTTTTCCAATGGCTTCAAGAACAAGGCAATGTAGAAGATCATGAAATGTACCGCACCTTTAACATGGGGATCGGCTTCATGCTGTTTGTCCAGCCAGAAGTGGCACCGTTGATCATGCAGGAGCTAGAATCCATGGGAGAAACGGTTTATCACATTGGGCATGTGGAAAAAGGAGAAAAAAAGGTGAAGTTCATGGAGGCTCCCCTCTCATGAGACACTTAAAAATCGCCGCTCTCGCTTCAGGTTCCGGCAGTAATTTGCAGAGCATTCTCGATGCGATCGAAGAAGGCACGTTGAACGCCGAAGTTAGTGTCGTCATCGCCAGCAAACCTCAAATTCCGGTATTGGATCGTGCAGCGCGCTATGGCATTCCGGTCATTGTAATCGCCCGCAAACATTATAAAGAGGACATCGAGAGTTTTAGCCTTGCGATTGAGCAAGCCTTAGAACCCTATGGGGTTGACTTAGTAGTGTTGTGTGGCTTCTTATCGTTTTTAAGTGAGCGATTTTGCAAACTTTTTGCAGGAAGGCTCTTCAATATTCATCCGTCTCTTCTACCGGCTTTTGGTGGTCAAGGGGCTTACGGCATCAGAGTGCACCGCATGGTTTTAGCCCATGGAGCAAAAGTCAGCGGTTGTACCGTGTTTATTGTCGATCAAGGTCATGATACAGGCCCGATCATTGTTCAAAAATGCGTTCCTGTCATGGAAGATGACACCGAAGAAACTCTTGCTGCTCGTGTTATGGAAGCGGAGCGACAAGCTTACCCTGAGGCGATTCGGCTGTTCGGCGAAGCAAGATTGCAAATCGTCGATAACCGGGTTCGAATAAGCAGAAAGGACTGAGTTCAAATGGCGATCAAACGAGCTTTGTTAAGTGTATCCGACAAGAGAGGATTAGTCGAATTAGCAAAAGTGTTGCATGCTAAGGGAGTCGAGCTGGTCTCAACCGGTGGAACTGCGAAAGCAATGGAAGCTGCCGGCATCCCGGTACGACCAATCGATGACTTGACCGGTTTTCCTGAAATGATGGACGGACGAGTCAAAACTCTGCATCCAAAAGTGCACGGAGGACTCTTAAATCGGAGAAACCTACCGGAAGACCGGGAAGCCATGGCGAAACACGGTATCGTCGACATTGATTTGGTCATTGTCAACCTGTATCCCTTTGTAGAAACCGTATTAAAGCCCCAAGTAACTTGGGCAGATGCCATTGAGAATATTGACATCGGGGGACCTTCCATGGTGCGCAGTGCTGCAAAAAATCATGCTTTCGTTACTGTGGTCGTTGATCCCGATGATTATCCTACACTGATCCATGCTCTTGAAACGCAAGGTGAGCCGGATCTTGCAGAACGAAAAAAATATGCTTTGAAAGCATATCGACATACGGCCGCCTATGATAGCGCCATTGCCGAATGGATGGGAGACCACTTAGAGGAGGGGTTCCTCAGCTTCCCCAAAGAAATCAGCTTTGCCGGAGTTTTACAACAATCATTGCGCTATGGTGAGAATCCGCACCAACAAGCCGCTGTCTATAAACAACCATTATTCCGCGGCGTCAGTTTGTTACAAGCAGAGCAATTACAAGGAAAAGAATTATCCTTTAATAACCTCAATGATGGTAATGCAGCCTTGGAAATGGTTCTCGATTTCAACAGAGGTCCCGCAGCCATTGCTGTCAAGCATACCAATCCCTGTGGAGCTGCCTATGGTGCTACTTTAGCGGAAGCCTTCCAACGCTGTTACAATGCAGATCCTGTTTCCATCTATGGAGGCATTGTTGCTTTGAATCGCGTGGTCGACTCTGAAACCGCTCGGCTATTGGCCAAAATCTTTTTGGAAGTGATTATTGCTCCCGACTTCGATCAAGAAGCTCGACAGATTCTTGCCAAAAAGCCCAACCTCCGACTTTTAGTCTTAGGTAATTTGGACGAACTTGAGAAAAAGACGAACTATCAACTCAAACATATTCGAGGCGGGTTATTGTTGCAAACCGCCGATCAGATTCCGGTAGATGCTTCTGCCTGGCAAATTGCGGCAGGCCCCAACCCCGATCAACAACAGTTGCTCGATGCAGAGTTCGCATGGACCTTAGTCAAACATGTCAAATCCAATGCCATTGTTCTTGTTAAAGACGGCGCCTCTTTGGGAATCGGTGCCGGGCAAATGAATCGGATCGATTCAACACGCCACGCCGTACGGCAAGCAGGAGAGCAAGCGAAGGGAGCAATTTTAGCTTCCGATGCCTTCTTCCCCTTTACCGACAGTATTGAAGCAGCCGCCGAAGTTGGCATTTCGTTGATCGTTGAACCGGCAGGCGCACAACGCCAGCAAGAAGTCTTGGACGCTGCCACAAAAGCCGGTATTACCATTATGCTCAGCAAGGAACGGCATTTCAAACATTAGGAGGTCGCTATGAGAGTTCTCGTCATTGGAAGTGGCGGCAGAGAGCATGCCTTATGCTGGAAAATCGCTGCCTCTCCCCTCTGCAGTAAACTTTACTGTGCCCCCGGTAACGATGGCATTGCTCAAGTTGCCGAACTTCTTCCCATTGCAGTGAATCAACAAGAAGCGCTTAGTGATGCAGCCAAACGACTGGAGATCGATTTGGTGGTCATCGGACCCGATGATTGTTTAGCAGCTGGTTTAAGTGATTTTTTACGAAATCAAGGCTTGACAGTTTTTGGCCCCTCTCAGGTTGCTGCTCAATTGGAATGGTCAAAAGCATTTGCCAAGTCTTTTATGCAACGTCACCAGCTTCCTACTGCTGCATGGCAAGCATTTCAAAACCCCACGGAAGCGAAAGCTTATCTTAGAAATGTTTCCTTCCCCATTGTGATTAAAGCCAGTGGCTTAGCGTTAGGAAAAGGAGTCGTCATCGCTGCTGATTTGGCAGAAGCCGAAGCCGCTGTTGAAGAGATGATGACGGAACACCGCTTTGGCTCAGCGGGTGAAACCGTTGTAATCGAAGAGTTCCTCCAAGGACGAGAGTTTTCTTTGTTGGCTTTCTGCGATGGTAAAATCGCCCGAATCATGCCACCGGTTGAGGATCACAAGCAAATATATGACGGCGATCTTGGCCCCAATACCGGAGGGATGGGTACGGTCAGTCCCTTACCATTCTTGTCACAACATGATGCAGAAGTGATACAAAACGAAATCCTCCAACCCGTGATTGATGCGATGAAATCGGAAGGAAATCCCTTTCAAGGTGTTCTATTTACCGGGTTTATGTTGACCAACACCGGCCCGAAAATTCTGGAATTTAACGCCCGATTCGGGGATCCCGAAACTCAACCCTTAATGCTGTTATTGGATTCCGATCTCCTAGAAATCATGCTTTCCTGTTGCAAAGGGACTCTACACCAGCAGGAGATCTGCTGGAAGAGCCAAGCAGCAGCCTGTGTGATCCTCGCTTCCCCGGGATATCCAAATGCCTACCCGAAAGGCCTACCGATTTTGGGTCTGGATCAACTTCCACCTGAAATTGTTGTTTTCCATGCCGGCACTAAACAAACACAGGGAAAATGGCTGACTAACGGTGGCAGAGTCTTAGGGGTATCAGTTACCTCATCAACAACGGAGAATGCTTTAAAAAGCATTTATGAAGCCATAGAATCGATTTCGTTTCAAGGAATGCAATATCGTAAAGATATCGGACAAAGAAAGGAGTTTAGAAGATGAGTTGGAAAAGCGAATTAGAACACATCGGTCCTGCTTTAGAACAATTAGCCCATAAGGGTGGTGCTTTCCTTACTGTAAGTCAAGGAGATAGATTGAATACCATGACCATTGGCTGGGGGGCTATTGGCTATATCTGGAACAAACCCTTCTTTATTGCCGCAGTTAGGATTTGCCGGTACACGCATGAATTCTTAGTAGAAAACCCCGAATTTACTGTCTCGATCCCCCTTAACGATGACTTCAAAAAAGCTCTGTCCTTTTGCGGAACCCGTTCGGGCAAAGAGGTCGATAAATTCAAACAGATGAACCTGGAAACCTTACCCGGTCATACTCTGGCAACACCGGTAATTAAAGGTGCTTTCTTCCAAGTGGAGTGTATCTCCCGTTGGCAGCAAGAAGTTTCGGAGGCAGATCTCTCCCCTGAAATTCGTCAACGTTTTTATGCCGATGGCATCCGAGAACAGCGACATGTCCTCTATTTTGGAGAAATCACCGATCTGTATCGAACTGAATAACACCTGAGGCGTTAACCTCGGTCATCGAAAGACGACCGAGGTATTTATTTATATTGTTGCAGGGATTATTTACCTATTTGCCGAAAAGAGCATCACTACATAAAGGGAGGATTTATCATGGAATATGTTTTTGGAGGACTGGTATTGGTTGTTGCTCTGTTTGGTGTGGCTACCTATAATGGTTTCGTTGGCCTGAAGCACAAAATTGAAGAGGCTGAAGCCACCATGGATGTCTACCTAAAGAAGCGTTCCGAACTGATTCCCAACTTAGTAGAAACCGTCAAGGGTTATGCTTCCCATGAGAAAGAAACACTGGATCAAGTTATGAAAGCCCGAGCTCAAGCTATGCAAGCAACCGGTCGAGAAGAAAAACAAACTCAAGAAGCCGCTTTAGCAGGTTCCATCCGTTCCATATTTGCCTTATCTGAAAACTACCCCGAACTCAAGGCCGATGCCGGATTCCGGCAATTGTCGGATCAACTGATGAGCTTAGAAAACGAAATATCTCAATCTCGTAAATATTTCAATGCAGTCGTCAAGAGTTTCAACAGCAAAATCGGCATGTTCCCGGGAAATGTAATGGCCGGTTTGATGAATTTACAACCCTACGAATACTTTATGATCGATCCACAAGACAGAGATTCCGTACAAGTCAAATTTTAAGACTATGAAAAAACGACATATACTCGTCCTTATACTCCTTTTGCTGAGCTTCAGCTTTGCAGTAGCGGAAGCGCGAGAGGGGTTCACCATCGAACACTATGACATCGTCCTTGATGTTCGTGATGACCATTCGATTCTGATTACGGAAACTCTTGATGTGGCGTTCCAGGAAACGTTACACGGGATTTACCGTACTATTCCTTTGCGTACTCATTTCGACACATGGGCAAGAATCAATGAAATCAAACTGCTCAGCGGACATCTTTTTGCTACCTCACGAGAAGGAAGTGACTATAAAATCAGGATTGGCGATCCTAACGCATGGTCACGAGCAAACGAACTCTACGTAGTTCAGTACAGGTTTCATTTAGGTGACGACCTACAAGAGGATTTTGATGAACTCTATTACAACCTAATCGGAACCGATTGGAATACGAGTATCGAGGGGATCACCTTCAAAATCAATATGCCGCATCCCTTTGACGTGGCTTCCCTATCCTTTACCTATGGTTTGAGCTTCAGTCAAGAAACTGCAGCGGTTGAATATGTTGTAGATGGTCAGACGATCACAGGTAGCTTAAATCGTGCTTTAGGCCCCTATGAAGGACTAACTGTAGCCTTACCACTGCCCCAAGGCTACTTTTCTACTATGCCGAAAAATACTGATTACGTTGGATTGATCGATCTATTTGCACCACTCGTATATGCGCTGGTCACCGTTTTGGGAGGACTTCTTTGGTTCAGAAAAGGTCGTAATCCAGAAGTAATACCGACGGTGGAGTTTTATCCTCCTCCCGAACTCACTTCTGCAGATATCGGTTATATTTTTGACAATCAGGTTGATACTCATGACATTACTTCTTTGATTCTTTATTGGGCTTCCAAAGGCTACTTAGCCGTTGAAGAAACCATGGAAAAAGTCTTTCTAATTCAACGCAGCAGCTTCTCCTTCGTCAAGCTGCGCGAACTCAACGAAACCGCGAAACCCTATGAAAAGAAGATGTTCCGAGATTTATTCGATGTCTATGGCGATGGCGAACGTGTTACCGATGAAAGCTTAAAGAACAAATTTTACAAGACCATTGAAGAATCAAAGCGTCTTTTACTCTATGGCTTTACACGTAAAGAAGAAAACCGTGTTTACAGCCGTTGGATTCCTTTCACTAAGGCACTCTTGATCTTGTTGGCTATGATCAGTGGCTTTTTAGCTCATTTTGCTTTAGCTTCGACTTTATTCGATGATCCTCCGGCGGATTTAGCAATGATTGCTCTTGTTGTAATGCCAATCACCCTGATGCTTACCTTTGGTGGACTTTATATGTTTACTAGAGCCCGTCGAGGAGGAGGTCGAGGAGCCTATTTCCTAGCCTTTATTTTAGTGGGATTACTCGCTGCTTTGATGATTCTCTTTGCCGGATTTGCTTGGACAGCCAATCGCTTTTTACCGGTAATTTTGGGTTTTATCAGCTTCTTGGCGTTAATGATTGCCTTTTTCAATGCAGATCAACGCACTGAATTAGGAAATCGAACCATGTCTCGCCTCTTAGGCTTCCGCACTTTTCTAATGGATGCAGAAAAAGATCGGATCGAAATGTTGGCGAATGATAACCCTGAGTATTTCTACGATGTTTTACCTTATGCTATGGTTTTGGGTGTCTCTGAAACCTGGGCCAAAAAGTTTGAGCATTTGACTCTGACCCCTCCCACCTGGTACGTGACCAATCGTCCCTATGGAAACTTTAACTCGCTTCTCTTCTACCACAACTTCAATAATAGCATGGCTAGTTTTAACGCTTCCATGACCTCTATGCCGAATCAGCGTGGAGGTGGAAGCTTTGGCGGAGGCTTTAGCGGAGGCGGTTCCGGAGGCGGTGGAGGCGGAGGTTGGTAATTCAATTGTTACATAAGTTACAAAAAAGCTGCCCTTGGG
>CAZAFY010000037.1:0-10073 GCA_964484445.1 uncultured Eubacteriales bacterium | reverse complement strand
GAAAAGCCATTGCCCGCGTTAAAACCCGCATTCGTCAGCGGGAACTCAATATCGGATAATGGCAGGAAACATAAAGGAGGAGCCAAAAATGATGGAGCGCGCTCGTCGCAAAGTTCGAACCGGTGTGGTCGTCAGCAATAAAATGGACAAAACCATCGTTGTCATCGTAGAGACAATGGTTCAACATCCTTTGTATGGCAAACGCATCAAACGAACTGTAAAATTTAAAGCCCATGATGAAGACAACAGCTGTAATGAAGGCGATCTCGTAACAATTATGGAAACAAGACCGCTTTCAAAGGATAAACGCTGGCGGTTGCTTGATATCGTCGAACGGGCGAAATAGAAGCCCATAGCAGACGAAAGGGGGATTATACCACATGATTCAACAGCAAACCGTTTTAAACGTTGCTGACAACTCCGGTGCAAAACAGATTATGTGCATCCGAGTAAAGGGCGGACACTACCGTCGCTATGGTAACGTGGGTGATATTATTGTTGCTTCCGTGAAATCCGCCACACCCGGCGGCGTTGTTAAAAAAGGTGATGTCGTGAAAGCCGTTATCGTTCGAACCCGTAAAGGGATGGGACGTAACGATGGATCCTACATCCGTTTTGATGACAATGCGGCAGTAATCATTAAAGATGACAAAAGCCCACGTGGCACGCGCATCTTTGGACCTGTAGCTCGGGAATTGCGCGAAAGAGATTACATGAAAATCATTTCGCTCGCTCCCGAAGTTCTGTAATCAGGAGGTGTTCTAATTTGACAGCACCTAAAATGCATGTTAAAAAGGACGACACAGTCGTCATTTTAAAAGGTAAAGATGCCGGTAAGAAGGGGAAGATTTTAGTTTCCGATGTCACTGATCGTAAGGTCATTGTGGAAGGAATCAATATCATCAAGCGCCATACGCGTCCTTCCAATACCAATCCCAAAGGTGGAATTGTAGAAAAGGAAGCCCCAATTCTGGCAGCAAAAGTTCAGGTTGTTTGCCCTTCCTGCTCCAAACCAACTCGTGTTGGACGCAAAGTAGCTGAAAACGGCAAGCATGTTCGTTATTGTAAAAAATGCGGACAATCCCTGGATAAATAAGAGAAGGGAGGTTACAAATCTTGTCCCGATTGAAAGAAAAATTTCTAAATGAAGTGACACCGCAAATGATGGAACGCTTCAAGTATACCAGTGTTATGAGTGTTCCACGATTGGATAAAATCGTGATCAATATCGGTGTTGGTGAAGCGATTCAAAACTCAAAGACGCTCGACGCCGCTGTCAACGATTTGACAATCATCTCCGGCCAAAAACCGGTAACTACAAAAGCCAAAAAATCCATTGCAAATTTCAAATTGCGTGAAGGCATGTCGATCGGAACCATGGTCACATTGCGCGGAGAACGTATGTGGTCCTTCTTGGATAAACTGATGAACATTAACCTTCCTCGTGTACGTGATTTCCGCGGAGTATCTCCAAAAGCTTTCGATGGTCGAGGTAACTATTCCCTTGGCGTCCGTGAGCAATTGATTTTCCCTGAGATTGAATATGATAAGGTCGATAAGATTCGGGGAATGAATATTTCCATCGTAACCACGGCAAATACCGACGAAGAGGCGTTTGAGTTGCTTAAAGCACTTGGAATGCCCTTCCGGTCCTAATGAGGAGGAAGCTTAATGGCTAAAACTTCACTGAAAATCAAACAGAGCCGACCGCAAAAGTTCAAAGTTCAGGCATACAACCGCTGCAAACTCTGCGGCCGTCCTCATGCCTATATGCGTAAATTCGGCATCTGCCGCATCTGCTTCCGCAATCTTGCACATCAGGGTCACATTCCCGGTGTCAAGAAAGCTAGCTGGTAATATCGAAACAGGGAGGAGGTCGTTTACATGGCTATGACCGATCCGATTGCTGATTTTTTAACTCGCATTCGTAATGCCAATGTAGTTTACCACGATAAGGTAGACATTCCAGCGTCCAAAATGAAAGTAGCGCTGGCGGAGATCCTCAAGAATGAAGGATTCATCCGTGATTATCAACAAATCAGCGACAATAAACAAGGAATCATCCGCGTATTTATGAAATACGGCGCAGAGCGCGAACGGGTGATCACCGGTATCAAGCGTATTTCCAAACCTGGTTTACGCGTGTACGTCAAGAAAACTGAGATTCCCCGCGTTCTCGGCGGATTGGGTGTTGCAGTTATTTCTACAACACTGGGTCTAATGAGCGACAAGCAAGCACGAGTTGCCGGTTTAGGCGGCGAAGTAGTTTGCTATATCTGGTAAAGGAGGTGCCGTAAGTGTCTCGAATTGGTAGAATGCCCATTACGATTCCTCAAGGAGTCAATGTAACTGTCGAAGGGAATCGGGTTAATGTGAAGGGACCCAAGGGCACCCTTACACGTGAAGTTCATCCCGAGATGATCCTCACTCTAGAAAACGGAGCATTGCATGTGTCACGTCCCAGTGATAACAAAATGCATCGTTCCTTACACGGCTTAACCAGAACCTTGATCAATAACATGGTTGTTGGTGTTAGCCAAGGTTTTACCAAATCCCTCAATATCGTGGGAGTTGGATATCGTGCATCAAAACAGGGAAGAACCCTTGTGCTCAATATGGGGTATTCCCATCCGGTTGAAATACTTCCTGAAGTCGGTTTAGAAGTAGAAGTTCCCGCTCAAACGAGAATGACCGTTACTGGAATTGACAAAGAAAAAGTCGGCGCACTGGCTGCACAAATCCGTTCAGTACGTGAACCGGAGCCTTATTTGGGCAAAGGAATCATGTATGAGGGCGAAGTCGTCCGTCGCAAAGTCGGGAAGACCGGTAAATAAGGGTAATTGATCGAGAAAGGAGTGACTCCGCTTTGATTCAAAAGCAGGATGCGAATAAAGCTCGTCTGATTCGCCACTATCGTGTGCGTAAGAATATCAGCGGCACAGTTGAACGTCCTCGTCTTTGCGTTTACCGTAGTAACAAACACATTGTTGCTCAAGTCATAGACGATAACAGCGGTCACACCCTGGTAACGGCCTCTTCATTGGAGAAGGCAATCCGGGAAGAATTAAAATATGGTGGCAATATTGCTGCCGCCAAAGCTATTGGAACTCTAGTGGCAAAGCGCGCCTTAGAGCAAGGTATCAACCAGGTTGTATTTGATCGTGGTGGTTACTTGTATCATGGCCGTGTAGCTGCTCTAGCAGATGCTGCCCGTGAAGGCGGTCTCAAATTTTAGGACGAAGGGGAGGAACCATCAATGCAAAAGCTTGATGCAAGCAATCTGGAACTTACAGAAAAAGTTGTCTCCATCGGTCCTGTATCCAAGACCGTTAAGGGCGGACGAATTCGTCGTTTCAGAGCTCTTGTTGTAGTCGGTGACCAAAAAGGTCATGTCGGCATTGGCGTTGGTAAAGCACGTGAAGTGCAAGAAGCTATCAAAAAAGCCAAAGATGATGCCATTAAAAATGTAGTCAAAATCCCCATGGTTGGAACGACTGTTCCTCATGTCAACATCGGCCGTTTTGGATCCGGAGAAGTACTGATTAAACCAGCTTCTGTTGGAACCGGCGTCATTGCAGGCGGTCCAGTGCGCGCGATTTTAGAATCCGCAGGCATCCAGGACATTTTAACCAAATCTCATGGATCTTCAAACCCGATCAATCAGGTGCGTGCAACTCTTCAGGGTCTTATGTCAATGAAGACAGTTGAACAAGTCGCCAAATTGCGGGGAAAAACCGTCGAAGAAATCCTCGGTTAGGGAGGAAGCATCATGACAAAACAATTAAAAGTAACTTTATTTCGCGGATTTGCCGGACGAACAGAGAAGCAACGTGCCATTGCCCGTTCACTTGGTTTAACCAAACGGGAGCAAGTTGTTATTCATGAAGACAATCCGGTCATTCGAGGAATGATTAACAAAATCCCCCACATGTTGATTGTGGAACAAATCGAAGAATAGGAGGTGCCCTTCATGAAACTTCATGAATTGAAACCGGCTGCTGGTTCCAGAACCCCTCGCCGCCGTGTAGGTCGTGGGTTAGGTTCCGGAATGGGCAAAACCTCTACCCGTGGTCACAAAGGACAATGGAGCCGAGCTGGTGGTGGTGTTCGTCCGGGTTTTGAAGGCGGTCAAATGCCGATTACCCGTAGAATGCCCAAAGTTGGCTTCACCAATATCTTCAAAAAAGAATTTTCGTTGGTTAACGTTAAGTTCTTAGAATGCTTTGAAGCCGGTACCGAGGTTACTCCTGAACTGATGTATCAGGAAGGTTTGGTAAAAAAACTTCAACTTCCCGTGAAAATTTTAGGGGATGGTGAATTAACAAAAGCCCTTACCGTCAAAGCCCACAAATTCTCCGCTTCAGCTGCAGAGAAGATTGAAAAGGCTGGCGGCAAGGCCGAGGTGATCTAATGTTTAGCACCTTTGTAAACGCTTGGAAAATCCAGGAACAACGGAAAAAGATTCTATTTACCGGACTGTTGATTTTTCTGTTTCGTTTAGGTGTTCACATTCCGGTACCTTTGATCGACGCAACTGCCATTCGGAGTATTTTCAGTAATAGTAACTTTTTCGGATTCTTAAATGTAATGTCCGGTGGTGCTTTGAAACAAATGAGTTTCTTTGCATTGGCGGTAGGACCCTATATTACTTCCTCCATCGTTGTTCAACTTCTGACCATTGTTATTCCAAAATGGGAAGAAATGTCCAAAGAGGGCGAAGAGGGTCGTAAAAAACTTCAAGAATACACTCGTTATATTGCTGTTGCACTTTCTATGATTCAAGGTTACGCAACCGTGAATTATATTGGTAGTCAAGGAGCAGTCAAGAATCCTGGATTCTTTTCTTACTTTGCGATTGCGCTGACCTTTACAGCCGGAACAATGCTCCTCATGTGGATGGCCGAAACGATTGGTGAAAAAGGCGTTGGGAATGGGGTATCCATTCTAATTTTCGCCGGTATCATCTCTCAATTACCTTCTGCTATGATCGGGATGTATCAAGATGCTATGGCCGGAACTATTCCTTGGTGGGGTGTTGCGATTTTAGCAGTGATAGCCCTGTTTAGCGTAGCCGGTATCGTTTTCGTGACTCAAGGAGTTCGCAAAATTCCTGTGCAATACGCCAAGCGCGTGGTTGGTCGCAAGGTTTATGGGGGTCAAAACACTCATATTCCGTTCAAAATCAATCAAGCCGGTGTACTACCTGTAATTTTCGCTTCAAGCTTACTGATGTTCCCTGAAACCATCATGCAATTTGTTAACGCCACCTGGGCTACTAAATTGAATGCGGTTATGGGTACAGGAACTTGGCTCCATACCATTCTCTATATCGTGTTGATTTTCTTCTTCTCCTTCTTCTACACCATGATGCAGTTCAATCCTATTGATACTGCAAAGAACATGCAGAAGAACGGAGGGTTCATTCCGGGGATCCGACCAGGTAAACCTACATCGGATCACATTAGTCGGATTATGAGCCACCTAACCGTCGTTGGAGCAGCCTTCTTGTGTATTTTGGTTTTGTTACCGATGATTTTATCGGCATTAACTACCATGGAAACAGGATTCGGCGGCACAACGATTCTAATCGCCATCAGTGTTGCGCTTGAAACGATTAAGAGCATTGAAGCTCAAGTTATGCAGCGCCACTACAAAGGCTTTTTGGATTAGGGGGACTTAAGTATGCGAATCGTATTATTAGGACCTCCCGGGGCAGGAAAAGGAACACAAGCTGATACCATTGTTAAAGCATACGGGATTCCGCATATTTCCACCGGAGATATGTTTCGAGCAGCGCTTAAAGAAGGTACTGAACTTGGCATGCAGGCTAAAGAGTTCATGGATGCTGGGAAACTGGTACCAGACTCTTTAACCATTGGGATTGTCAAAGAACGATTTCTGAAGGCAGATTGCGAAAATGGTTTTCTGCTCGATGGATTTCCCAGAACCTTAGCTCAAGCGGATGCTTTAGACCTTATGCTAGAACAGCTATCCACACAGCTGGATGCAGTTTTAAACATTGATGTTCCTACTGATGATCTGATAACTCGTTTGACGGGTCGACTTATCTGTCGACAGTGCCAAACCCCTTATCATAAAGTATTCAATCCCTCAAAGCAAAACGGTGTGTGTGATCTTTGCGGAGGAGAGCTTTATCAAAGGGTAGATGACAGTGAAACTACTGTTACAGCTCGGTTAGAGGTATACAACCGTCAGACTGCACCACTCATATCCTATTATGCAAATTCAAACAGACTGATTACCGTCTGCGGTAAGGGTTCTGTCGAACAAGTCGGTCAGCGAATCCTGGCTGCTTTGGTGAATTTGTAATGATTATTCTGAAATCTACCCAAGAAATCAAAGCAATGCGGCAAGCTGGAATCATTCTGGCTCGAATATTGAGAACCTTGGAATCCGCTGTTAGACCCGGTGTTTCGACCAAAGAATTGGATCAAATAGCGGCGGATATGATTGCAGAGGCGGGCTGCAAAGCCAGTTTCCTGAACTACAACGGTTTTCCGGCTACCTTGTGCATTTCGGTGAATGAGGAAGTCGTCCATGGAATTCCGGATCAACGCGTTTTACTCGAAGGAGATATCGTCAGCATCGATGGCGGAGTGATCTTTCAAGGATATCACGCGGATTCTGCGATCACTGTGCCTGTAGGCAAAATCAGTGAAGCGAATCAAAGATTACTACAAGTCACAAAGGAATGCCTCTATTTGGGTATTGCTCAAGCATACGAGGGCAACCGTTTGAGTGATATCTCCCATGCAGTTCAAAACCATGCTGAGCAAGCCGGTTACTCTGTTGTTCGTGATTTGGTCGGTCATGGCATAGGAAAAAAATTGCATGAGGATCCTGAAATTCCAAATTTCGGCCCACCCCATCGCGGCCCTCGCCTGCAAAATGGTATGACTTTGGCTATTGAACCAATGATCAATATGGGGAAGTACCCTGTTGAAGTGTTGGATAATCAATGGACCATTGTCACCCAAGATCGACTGCCTTCGGCTCATTTTGAGCACACGATTGTGATAACGCCAAATGGCCCTGTTATCTTAAGTTCCGAAGATGTTGAAATTGACAAATTGCTTTGAAGAAGATTTTAGAGGAGGATTGAGCAATAAAATATGTCCAAAGAGGATGTTATTGAAGTTGAAGGCAAGGTCATAGAACCTTTGCCAAATGCAATGTTTAGAGTAGAACTGGACAATGGCCACGTAGTGTTGGCACATGTTTCAGGAAAGTTAAAACTCCATTTTATCCGAATACTTACGGGTGACCGGGTAAAATTAGAGATTTCCCCATACGATCTCAGCCGAGGACGCATTACTTATCGGTTGAAGTAAGCAAAAACCTAAGGAGGGTAAACCTATGAAGGTTCGGCCGTCTGTTAAAAAGATGTGTGACAAGTGTAAGATCATTAAACGCCATGGTCGTGTGATGGTGATCTGCGAAAATCCCAAGCATAAACAAACGCAAGGATAATACAGGTACCACAGAGCAAGAAATATTTGTTCTTGGTTACTGTAAGCAAGTCAGTGGAGGTGTACGACAAATATGGCACGTATTGCCGGTGTTGACCTACCCAGAGAGAAACGTGTTGAAATTGGTTTAACATATATCTTTGGCATTGGTCTGTCAACATCCAGAACGATTCTGAATCAAACCGGAATCGATCCGGATACCCGTGTTCGCGATTTATCTGAAACAGATGTCGCTAAACTAAGGGAATACCTTGACCAAAATGTAAAAGTCGAGGGAGATCTAAAGCGGGAAGTTTCCGCAAATATTAAGCGCCTGGTAGACATTGGTTGCTATCGTGGCGTCCGACATCGCCGCGGCCTGCCGGTAAGAGGACAACGTACGAAAACCAATGCGAGAACCCGTAAGGGCCCCAAACGCACCTCATCCGGTAAAAGGAAATAAGCGGTAAAACCCTAAAGGAGGGATTAGCGAAAGATGGCTAAGGCAAAAGCTGTTCGCACCAAACGTCGTGAACGAAAAAATATTGAATTTGGCATTGCCCACATTCAATCTACATTCAACAATACCATCGTAACGATTTCTGATCGTAACGGTAACGCCATTTCTTGGGCTACGGCTGGTGGAATGGGTTTTAAAGGTTCTAAGAAAAGTACCCCCTTTGCTGCTCAACAAGCTGCTGAGAAAGCTGCTAAAGCTGCAATGGAACATGGTATGAAGGAAGTAGAAGTTTTGGTAAAAGGACCTGGCTCCGGTCGAGAAGCTGCCATTCGACAGCTTCAAACTTCGGGTCTCAATGTTTCTTTAATCAAAGATGTTACTTCTGTACCCCACAATGGTTGCCGCCCACCTAAACGGCGCCGTGTATAATCTGAAGGAGGAAAAGTTATATGGCTAGATATACCGGACCCGTCTGCAGATTATGCCGCCGAGAAGGAATCAAGCTCTTCTTAAAGAGCGAACGATGCTACACCAGCAAATGCGCTTTAGAGCGACGTGCAACGATCCCTGGACAACATGGCCAAGGACGTCGTGGTAAAGTATCGGACTACGGTCTGCATCTACGGGAAAAACAAAAGACACGCCGTATTTACGGTGTGCTGGAAAACCAATTCCGTCGTTATTTTGCAGTTGCAAAACGCAGAAAAGGCGTTTCAGGATCTATTTTATTACAAATGCTGGAAAGCCGCTTAGACAATGTTGTCTTTCGTCTAGGTTTAGCCGGCAGTCGGGTGGAAGCTCGTCAGTTAGTTCGCCATGGCCATTTCAATGTCAATGGTAAACGTGTTGATATTCCTTCCTATCTTTTGAAAGCCAATGATGCAATTGAGGTTCGCAGTAAGAGCCGTTCCAGCGTGAAATTCGCTGCTCTGAATGAAACATTAGGAACCAAAACGCTGGTCTCCTGGTTACAATTAGATGTTGAAGCTATGCGCGGTACGGTGTTACGCTTACCGACACGTGAAGAGATTGATGTGCCGGTTGCAGAAAACCTTATCATCGAGTATTATTCCCGTTAATGATTCGGGATCAAGTAGGAGGGTTGGCCTATGTTGGAGAAAATTGATCGCCCGAAAATTGAAGTTGTCTCCTTATCGAATGACGACCGTTATGGAAAGTTTTGTGTGGAGCCTCTGCAACGGGGCTATGGACATACCCTAGGCAACTCCCTTCGTCGGATCCTCCTTTCAAGTATCGACGGAGCCGCTGTCACATCTGTTCGAATTCAAGGAGTAGAACACGAATTTACGACAATCCCGGGCGTCTTAGAAGATGTTACGGAGTTTGTCCTTAATTTAAAAGAACTTCGCCTGAAAATCTACAGCGATGAAACCAAAATTCTTCGAATTGAGAAACAGGGTGAAGGAATCGTTACTGCTCGTGATCTGATTTTGGATGCCGATGTAGAAGTTCTTAATCCCGACCTAAAGCTGGCTACACTAGACACCGACGGACGTTTTTATGCAGAAATTACTGCTGAGCGCGGACGTGGCTATGTACCGGCAGATCGGAACAAAAAGAATGATCCTACAATCGGAACGATTTGGGTCGATTCGATCTTCACACCGATTCGAAGAGTCAATTACTTTGTCGAGAACGCTCGAGTTGGGCAAGTAACCGACTATGATAAACTGATTCTTGAAGTTTGGTCTGATGGCAGTGTAAAACCACAGGAAGCTGTGAGTAATGGGGCTCAAATCATCTGCGATTTACTTGGACTGTTTGTTTCTCTTACCGAGACACATACCGAAGAAGAAGAGACGATCACCCCGGAAACGGGTGAGACTCGTCAAAAAGAAGATAAACTGCGGATGACGATTGAAGATCTTGATTTATCGGTGCGTTCCTATAACTGTTTGAAAAGAGCAGGGATCAATAACGTATCGGAATTAGTTATCAAAACTGAAGACGAAATGATGAAAGTTCGTAATTTGGGGAGAAAATCACTGGAGGAAGTCATTCTGAAACTTGAAGTCCTCGGGTTATCCCTTAGAAAACAAGAAGAATAAAGTGACGAAGGAGGGAGAAAGATGGGCTATCGTAAATTAGGACGTAATACCGGACACCGGAAAGCCCTTCTCCGA
>CAZAFY010000036.1:0-10159 GCA_964484445.1 uncultured Eubacteriales bacterium | reverse complement strand
CCGTCATCATCTAAACTTTCAATCAACTGCCGAAACGGATGAATCATCATTTTTTGAAACAAGTCGGGCTTATCTGAAAACCCCTTCGTTTGCACATGCAATAATGCTTTCGTCTGACTGCAAGAAAAGACGATCATTTTCCAAGGTGCATCACTATGACCAATGGTTTCCGGGTCGGTATCCACCATCTGCAAGGGCAGCTCAACCCCCAATTGCCCCCACAAGTGAATCCACAAGGGATACAACGTCATATGAATACCGCAGAAGGCAACCGCCGCAGCAAATTCACGAGGTTTCAACTTCAACCTCTGCGCAATCTTTTGCATTGCCGGAACTGTTTGTGTTTGTTCCAAGAGGGAAATCACCGTTGTATTCATGGCTTCATCCCCTCCTCCGGTGGCGTTAATAGTATCAAAATGCGCGGCCGAATCACGTTGGCTCGCAGTTGCGTTTCTGCATCTACCGAAACAAGAGCCCCTTGATGCTTCTGGAAGATTTGCCAAACCTGCTTATCCATGGCACCGCGCCAGCCATTCATGAGGATAATCGGAAACGGCATCGTCATGCGACTTCCCAAAAACGTCAGGGGATCCTGCGGACAAAACTCGCGCAATATCGTTGGGGAAAGGGACCCACAAATCAAACCCAAAACCTGTTGTTGCTTCATCCATTCCAACGCCTCAGCAGCCACAACCCCAGCAGTCACAACAATTTTTCCCGAAAGTTCAGCCGGCAGGGCTTCCATGGTCAACCGTTTTACTCCGCAATCGATCACCCGCAAGGTTCCGCTGCTTTCACCGCCATAGCCGAAAGCCCCCTGCAACTCCTCGCCATACACCTGAATTTCACACACGCCCTCTTCCGGAAAAGCAGTCACCACCCCTTGAACGTGCGCAACCAGTTCCGGACGATGATACAAAGGAGATAGAATCAAGCGGCCGTTTTTCATATCGACCTCCCGAATACGCCCCAAGGCAGGTGCTGTCACAGGGGGTTTCACCTCAACAAGAATGCGCCCCTGGTCAACAATATCGCCTTGCTTGACCCGAATGGCATCGCTAAACTTCAGCTTATTCATATTCAACGCCTCGGCAGTAATGCAAATCTCTTTTTCGGTGCTTTCAGGCAACGGATTGCGAATAAAAATACACCCCAAATGATTCGAAACCAATGCGACCACACCTGGTACTGGGCTTCGGCTGACCCGACGGGTAAAAAAATGCCGATTCTCAGCAAGAATATCGCCTTTTGCTACTTTACACCCTTCGGACACGCGCAATTTCTCTTGTAGGGTACTAGGTTCCGAGCAAATATCGTCACTGACAAACACCCTTGTCAATTGCCCAGAAAGATTCTTCATTTTTGCAATCACATCATTGCTTTTTACCTTTTGCCCTATGGTAACCAAGAAGTTTCCTTCACCGGTCATCTTTCGTCGGATCATTCGGTATTCCGGCATGTTTTCACCTCCATAGGTCTTCCGCGTAAGTCGACGATAACCCCGCACTTGCCACCCCTTACATGCAACTTTTGAAATTTCAGGGGCCACTTGGTTTCGCCATGGGCAATCACTTCTAGGGTTGCCTGTTCGGCCTCAGAGAGATCCATAAAATTCAACCCACCCCAGTAAAACGTCTGTTCAAATCGATGGCCGGCGGAAGTGGTTCCACGTAGAGTGAGCCCCGGTTGACCCTTCTTTCCAAAGCCTTTCGGTGCCAGCACCGTACCTAAGGGAATTAAACACTCTTTCTCCAATAGATCAATCGCACCTTGCTCATCGATCTTGGAAAAAACGCCCAAGTGAGGAAGCATAAAAACCGAATCGACCATTAATTCAACCACTCCTGTGGGCTGAAAGGCATCGATAAGCATCACAGCTGCATCTTTTCGGTTCGGAGCGTTCGACAAAACCCCTCCGGAGCCAATGATCAAATCAAAATCTTCAATCGTCAAAGATCGAACCACTTCGGAAGCTTGGGCCAAGGTTTGCCCAAATCTTAATAAAGTGGGCTTTTGAATCTTCGCAATCTGCTGATGATCTTCAAAAGATAGCCTCAACGCCTCTCTGGCGACGGCTTGTTCTGTGAACAATTCCTCTTTTGTGGTAGGAAGACCGGTCGGATAAATAAGCTTAGTGCCGATGAGAATCATCATATCTTCTTCGGTTAAAAGATCTTGCGGGAGCCAACGTGCAATATTCTCAGCCCCGGTTGTGGAAGCAACATGACCAATACTATAACTCATACCAAAATTTGCACTAACGCTACGCATATAATTTCCCTGTACAACTGAAAACACATCGGTGGTCGCCCCACCAATGTCAACACACAGTATATTCTTCTTTTCTCTTATGGCATAACGAGTGAGTATTTCACCTACGGCCGTTGGGGTTGGCATAATATCGGTAGTCGTTACTTCTTTCAGTTTTGCATAGCCGGGTGCATGAGACATCACATGCTCAATAAACAACTCATGAATCGCTTCTCTCGTGGGACTCAAATTTTCATCCTGAAACGAAGGTCGTAGATTATCGACCACCTTAATGGCATAACGATCCCCCAACAAGTCATGAACTAAATCCACTGCCTTCGAGGTTCCGGCATAAATAATCGGTAGCGCATAGTGGTATCCAAATTTGGGTTTAGGCTGGGCAGAACGAATGAAATCGCACATCTCAATCAGAAACGAACCGGGTTCTGCCTGGTCTACTCCCCCCGATAAAAGAATCATGTCGGGACGCAAGGTCCGAAGCCGTTCCAGCCGTTGGTATAGACTTCTGCCATCGTCGGCAGCAAACACATCGAGCAAAATAGCCCCGCCGCCCAATGCTGCCCGTTGTGCACTTTCGGCAGATATTTTCCCCACGTGACCACAAACAACCATCTGTAAGCCACCCCCTGCAGAACTGGTGGAAAGGTAGGGGATGTTTGTCTTCAGTTCTTGTCCCTCAACAGTAAAAAAATTGATATTGCTGCGGTCTCGTAACTTTGTAAAGGCGTTAATAACACCAATCATAACGTTTGCATACGGAGCTTCTACCGTAGTGGCTGCTTCTCCCTTTGCTACATAACGCCATCGATTTTCAACTTTTTCAAATAGAAGCGCTTTCGTTGTTGTGCTTCCCACATCGGTCACAACGAACCTAGTTTGTTGAACCATACTGATCACCTCATAGCACTCAATTCATTTAGTGCTGTTTAAAACTCTTTTATACCTTTTCAACTTCTTCGTAATTTTTTCATGAAATAGCCACTCATCGTTACCACCGATGCAATCGCACCGAACAAACTGATGACTTGCCACGCAGGTAAGACATCTCCAGCAAATCCTGCCGCAACGGTTCCAACCGGATTCAACGCCGTCGATAACATCGTTCTGAAAGAATACACTCTTCCTCGCATTTCATCGGCAACCTCTCTTTGGTAAATAACCGAAGAGCACATGCCGCTGATCATCCCTCCTGTTAATCCCAAGGCGTACAGAAACATCGATAGCGGCAAAATCGTGCTCATCCCTAGGAACATTTGAGATAACGTCATAACCAGACAACTGCTAATCAATAACACGCCGACCCTGTCGACCTTCTTTACGAAAGTAATCAAGAATGAGACAATTAACCCCGCCACACTCGCGGCTGTTGCCATGGCAGCAAAATCGCCGACTCCCCCTAAGCGTTCGGTAACATAAAACGGCAAGAGCAGGTTTTTGGCAGAACCCATAAAGTTAGCAAAGGAGAATAGGAACATTAATTGCATGATGACAGTGTGGTGTTTGATATACTTCAGAGCTTCCACAATATTCTTTAATGCATAAGGTTTTTCGGTTCGGTGATGATTCAAATATTCTTCCTTTGCTGAAACACCAAACAGAGAGATACAAGAGCACAAGTACAGAAAGCCCTTCAAAAAGAATACATAACTGTAGTTGAACTTTGCTAAAGTCAAAGCAGCCAGCGTAGGTCCAAGCAGAGTACCGCCCCTTAAAAACCCCTGCTTCATAGCATTGGCTTGTGTTAGCAAATCTTTCTCAACAAGATTGGGAATAATCGCTTCCGAAGCCGGTTGATAAAATGCATTGGTTGCGGAATTAATGAAATAGTAGCTTGCCAGTAGATAGACATTTGCTTTTCTGGTCAGCAGAAATATGCCCACGAGTATGGAGAACACAGCATTGGCGAACTGTGACCATTGCATCACTTTTTTTCGGCTGAATTGGTCCAGAATATTTCCTGCAAACGGCAACAATAAATAGGTAGGTAAGTAACTTGCTAGGTAGGTCAATCCGGCTTTCGATGTAGACCCGGTTGTCTCTTTCAATAACCACATGACCGCCAATGATGCAACTGAGGTCCCCAAGGTTGAGAGTAGGTTCCCCGATAAGAAAATCAATAGACCTTGGTTTTTCCATATGTTGCCCTGCATTGATTCTTGAGTATCTGGTTTCATACGATACCCTACTTTCTATAATCTGGTTTGCAATAAAACTTGTTTAGTGGTCTGCCACGCAAATCGATAAATAACCCGCAAATCCCCAAGTTAACATTTTTGAACTGTTTCTTTTGTGACCATTTTGCTGTACCAAAAACGGTTATTTCTGCATCGAATGTATCTAGGTCAGTAGGTCGGTAACAGATTAACTCTCCCCACAACCCAATAATTTCCTGCGTATGACCACTGTGATAAGAAAGCTTAATAGAGATTGCCTTTGTCCCTTCTTCTCCATATCCAGTGGGAGCAATTACTAAGCCAAGTGATAATAAACATTCGGTCGAGGCTGTTTTGACTGCCGCTTCGAAATTAAGTTTTGAAAAAATCCCCAAGTGGGGCAACATAAATTCAGTATCTACCATTAATTCTGTTAATCCTTCCGGCTCGAAGGCATCGATTAACATTTGAGCTGTTTGTTCTTTTTCGGGTGCATGGGACAAAGCTCCACCGGAACCAATGATGGCATCATAACAATCGATTGTGATCTTATGATCTTGCCCAAGCAATTCGTTTTGGAAAAAAAGTTGTTTCTTGTTTGCCTTAGCAATTTCACAATGGTCGATAAAAGCTAAGCGCAGGGCTTCTCGGCATACGCTCTGCTCAACGAGCAACTCTTCTTCTGTGATTGGGATTTTAGTTGGCCTGATAAGCTTATTCCCAATGATATCCAGCATTTCTTTACGTTTTATCCGTCCAGCGGGAAGCCAACGTTGTAAATTGTCATACCCTGTTATTGATGTTACATGTCCAATACTATAACTCATACCATAATTAGCACTCACGGTTCGATGTAGCTTCCCTTCAAGGGTTGAAAAAACATCGGTTGTGGCTCCCCCAATGTCAATACACAGTAGATTTTTGTTGTTTCGTTTAGCATACGCAGTTAGAATCTCACCTACTGCAACCGGTGTTGGCAGCATTTCAGCAGATACGACCTCTTTCAACTTAACATACCCGGGTGCATGCTCCATAACATGCTCAATAAACAAATTATGAATCGCATTACGAGTTGGTTCTATGTTTTCTTCCTGAAAACTTGGTCGTAAATTATCAACTATTTTCACCGTAAACCGGTCCCCAAGGAGATCGTTCACCATGTCTACCGCTTTTGATGTACCGGCGTAAATCACTGGTAGAGAGTAACGATACCCGAATTTTGGTTTTGGTTGAGCAGATCGAATAAAATCACACATTTCAATAAGGAAAGATCCTGGTTCAGCTCCCTCTACACCACCCGATAACAGAATGATATCGGGTCTGAGTGTCTTGAGTTTTTCCAATCTTTGAAATAGTGTCCTGCCATCATCTGCAGAGAACACATCTAAAAGGACCGCACCGCCACCTAAAGCAGCTCTCTGAGCACTATCTGCAGAGATTCTACCAACATGACCACACACTACCATCTGTAAACCTCCACCTGCCGAACTTGTGGATAGATATTTCGCATTTTGAATTGAAAAGTGATTTGCACAGCCTTTAAGAAGGACTACACTATAATTTTTTTCTAATTTCGCAACCGAATTCCATACACCAATCATAACGTCATCATGTGGGCTCTCTACCGTTGTCGGAGATTCACCATGACCTGCCAGTCTCCATTCTCCCTCTACTTCTCGAAAGAGCAAGGCTTTGGTTGTTGTGCTACCAATATCCGTAATAAGTACGTACTCTATACCCAAGCTTGTCCCTCCCCTCCAATAGCCGAATTCGCTACTTGGTTCTCCCAAAACTTCTTATGTTCTCCGTAAATAATCAGGCATCCCGTAAAATACTCCTTGCTCGCTGCGTTTAAGAGTCGCGGTATATACCATTTTTTTGTACGCCGTGTGGCAATAATGTTTCTTTGAACGAGTTGTAGCCATAAGAACTGGCTGAACACCCGGAAAGATTCTACAGCTTCATTCTCTGTAAAGGCATGATCTTTAGAAATGGCATAGGACTGTATTCGTTTTTGGGGTTCAATCGTCGAACTAACCCACCCATTCCATTGTTTCTCAAGCGTTTCTAGATAAAGTATAGGAGTTGTTATGTTTCCCGTCTTAGTGATATCGTGTCCAAGATTCAGTAAAATTTCGTTGGCCTTGGCATAACCCACAACCTTTCCATCGTGGTTTAACGAACGCATCATTTGACGAAATGAAGGATGTAACAATTCCTTAAATACACGCCGATTCTCCAAAACTCCTGTAGTAGACATGATTACCAAAAGAACACTTTTATTGTATGGCACTGCATAACAAAGCCAAGGCATGGTATCATCATGAGCCCTTTCCACTGCGACAGAACGCATATTTTCCGAGACCGAAAAGGAACGAATCCATTCTTGCCACAAAAGGATTTGTATGCCCACAAATCCAACCGAAGCTGTAAAACATGTTTCTTGTTTTTCAAAACAGTTTTGCTTCATTGCTTGCAAAAGTGGAAACCATGCCTCAGAAACCTCGCTCGCTAATACCTGTAATTCTTTAGTGTTAATCAATTTGATCATCCTCCCCAAGAGGTATTAGTATTCTCGGTCGAACAACTCCCGCTCGTAATTGTGTAGCACCATCGATTGAGATTTCCTTTCCATGATACTTGGTTAATTGTGCGTAGGTATCTAGATCCATCATTTGTCCAAAGCCTTGCATCACCACAATAGTAAACGGAATTTCCATTCTGTGACCGTGAAGTACTAAAGGTTCTTCCCGACTAAATTGGTGCAATATGTCCAGATCGATTGCACCTAAAATGACTCCTTTTGCTTCATAACCAGCCAGTTTCTCGAGAGCGCTTAGTTCAATATCACCCCGATGAAGAACCACTTTACCCTTGACTTCCTCGGTGACTTGTTTACCGAATAAACTAGAATTCGTATCTGGATAAACCATTAACTCACCCACGCTCTCTTTGCCAAACCCTATGAGGCCTTGTAACTCAATTCCATAAGATTCGATTACGACTTCATCATCTGCAAGTACTTGCTTCACGACACCCGATAAATGCGCATTAAGCTCGGTGGATTGATACAATGGTACTAAAACAAAGTAGCCTTCCGTCAATGATACCTCTCGTATTCGTCCCACAGCAGGGGATACCAGAGGCGGTTTTGTGCTGTTGATTAGAACTCTACCTTTATCGACGATGGTTCCCTGTTTTACTGTGAATCCGGTAGCAAATGCTATTTTCGATATTCCTAATTCTTCTGCTGAATACCTTATGGGATCCTTTGGACCTGAAGGTAACGGTTCGCGAATAAAAGCTAACCCTAAGTATTTTGACACTAAAGACAAATACCCGGAAATGGGACTGGAAACATGTAATCGTGAATAAAACAAATCGTTTACAGCGATTACTTGATCTTTTTCCACCCAATCACCTAATGTTGGCAATATAACATTTTCGATTTCTTGATAATCAACACCAAGTGATTCGGCAACAGGAACACGATGCATTTGACCTGGTATGTAATTCATTTTACCGATGATCGTATCGTGCTTTACCCGGTCTCCGGGCTTCACTAGAATTTTGCCTGGAGCCACTAGTTTTCTCTTAACTGAAAGTAATTGCATGTAGAATCCTCCCTTAAAAGAAAAAGATACTACCTGTATCATATTTGATGCAGGTAGTATTGTAAATTATAAACTCTTTCACTGGAACTTAAACTTGTTTTGATTTCTGAAGCAGCTTAGTAAGTACATCACACCTGAATTCAGCAGAGAATTACTGCTGTCAGAATATTCAATTGTTATGAGATAGCCAAATAAGACCTCTTATAGCAAGTCTATGAATATCGTACGAAGTTTAACTCAATAGTCCGTGAACATTATTGACAAAGGCTTGATTTGGCAGAGTCTAATCGTTAAAAGATTGGCAAATCGTTAAATCATAGAATCCAGACTATAGTCGGAATAATCAATAAGCATCACTGCTCGTGACTCTCCACTTCGCTTTTCTAACAGCCCCGTACAGACATAGAACAGAAAATCCCAGCAAAATCAAGATATCTATCCAGAACGTAGAGAAGTCACCGTAACCCATAGTAACTCTCATTGCTCTAGCTGAATAGGTAGTTGGTATAAACCGGGAAGTGAATTGGAAGAAGAAAGGCAACTTTTCAATGGGTAAATATACGGGGGCAAACAAAACAATGAACGGACTTATTACTTGTGTAGCAAGGCTCACGCTTTGCGGTGTTTTCCCGCTGAAGCCAATAAAGGCTCCTACCCCTGCCAAACTAAAGGCGCTGACGAAATACGCAATGAGCAGATACGGGATACGTGCTAGTGCATCTGTTTCTAGGAATAAAGAACCCATGATGAAGACAATTAATGACGATGGTAGGGAGAATAGAATTCCTTCTAATGATAACGCGAAGATAAACCTTAATTTACTAATAGGAAGAGTGGAGTAAAACTCCATAGCGTTCCCTTCTCTTAATCCACCAATGGTTTGCCCTAAACTCAACATGGCCGATGTCACTGCACTGGCGGCAATGGAACCGCTGAATGCATAGATTCCGAGTTCGTTTCCTTGTATACCATTGTTATAGAATAGAAGGAAGAATAAATAGCTTAAAGGTGAAATGGAAAGCATGACCACATACCAAAACCACTGCAACCGAAGATTATAACATCGTCCTAAAAACAAAAAATAGGTTTCATAAAGTGCTCTCTTGATTCGTTTCACTTGATTACTCATGGCTCACACTCTTTTCTCCAACAACGCTGCTATATGCTTCAGTTAATGTAGCTTTCGATATTCTGAAATCGTCAATTTTGTGGCCATCTTGTTGAAAGAGTTCATTTAGCATTGCAAACGCCTTCTCTTTGGGTAAGATAAACTTCCAGTGATTCGATTGAACATGGATTGCATCTGCAGGTAACTTGATCTCCTCTCCATGTTTTAAGATAAGGTCCACTGTTACATCATCGTGGTATAGTGCCTTTAGATCCCCGACCGTGCTACAAGCAATCAATCGTCCCTGTTTCATCACCGCTACCCGATCTACCAAATCCTCTGCTTCGTCAATATTATGTGTGACCAGTATGAAAGTGACACCGGTTTCTTTACATAGCTTACGCATATACGACCAAAGTTGACCTCGATGAAACGGATCTAAATCATTGCTTGGTTCATCTAAGATTACTACCGGTCTCTGTGCCATAAAGGCGCATAATACTATGGAGAGCTTTCTCTCGCCACCTGATAATTGATATCGTAGCCGATTTGATATCTTCGAGCATTCAAAATAGCTGACGAGTTTGTGGGCTTCTGCTTTTGCTTCATGTAAAGTTAGTCCTCTGTAAATCCCGGTATGGATCATAAGCTCTGAAAAGCTGAACGCACCAAAAGAAGCATTATTCTGCCCTTGATAAGCGACAGATCGCGATATGTGGCATTGAGGGTCTGATATGCTCTTTTCTTCTAAATACACATGTCCGCTTGTTGGACTTAATAATCCAATGAGTTGTTTCACCAAAGTGGTTTTTCCCGAACCGTTTGCACCAAATAAGCCGAGAATCTCTCCTCGGCGAATGTGCAAACTGATATCATCATTCGCCAGAAGTTTATTATCATAGCTCTTGGTCAAATGTTCAATTCGGTATACATTATTATTCGTACAGTGCATGAGTACCTCCATAAGATAAAGCAGAACCCCGTGTTGCTGTTCTTTACTATTCCTTACCAGT
>CAZAFY010000035.1:0-10194 GCA_964484445.1 uncultured Eubacteriales bacterium | reverse complement strand
GCCGATAAATGGCTATGGCTTTTTTGTAACGTGTCTTTGACTAAATGTCTTTGCCTTGAATAACGCAATGGGATTCACCTACTTCTTATATAATGATAATCATTACCACTTGCTGATTCTAACATAACTTGAAAATAATGTCAACTGCATGATCTACGAATTTTGAAGAAAATAAATAATATTTAATTCGGGCATTAATGTGTTTTACATGAATACTTGATTTACACTGCTTTAATATGCTTTTTTTGAAATGAAATTAAGGATACCGTTAAAAGCAACCGGCATCGCGTACTGTGTAAGCATATCTGGTAAATGAATCCAATTCATCTCTTTATCTGTGTTGCTCGGAATAACATCAATCAACCATACTTTCATATGCCACTCGATATGGCTGAAAACGTGCTTAAAAATCTGATCTATCGGTTCAATTGAAGTTTGACGATAGTTGGTAGTATTTAGCCAAGAAAGAGCTTCTTTATGATTAAGATGACCTTCTACGCTAGGAAGCTCCCATAGGTTCGCTAATAATCCTGTCTCCGAACGCTTTTGAATCAGGATCTTCTCTTGATTGCGAAGGACAAAGACAGTCCTCTGCTCTATTTTTCTACGTCCGGCCTCTTTTTTTTGTGGGATTTCTCTCCACTCTTCGCTTTCGACGATACAACAGTAGTTAGAAATGGGGCAAGCAGAACACAGGGGTTTCCCATTAGGTAAACAGATCGTTGCTCCCAATTCCATCATAGCTTGATTATAATCTCCGGGTCTCTCGGAGGAGATCCAAAGCAAACTCTGTTGATATAATTGCTCTTTGATTTGCTTTTTTGTAGGGTCTTCTTTGATAGCCAATAACCGGGTCATGACTCGAATCACATTACCGTCGAAAACGGGAATAACTTGATCAAATGCAATGGAAGAAATGGCTGCAGCCGTATATTCTCCAACACCGGGAAGTTCTCTCCACAACTCCACCGCTTCCGGAAATCGACCTTGCTCTTGTTCTACAATCATTTTTGCGGCTTTGTGAAAATTCCTGGCACGGCTGTAATATCCTAACCCCTGCCATTGCTTCAGAACCTGATCTTCCGAAGCGCTAGCTAAGGCTTGTATCGTTGGAAACACCTGCAACCAATTCTTGTAATATTCGATCACGGTATCCACTCGGGTTTGCTGTAACATGATTTCAGATAACCAAATGTGATACGGTTCTTTGCTCTCTCTCCAGGGTAATTTTCTGGCATATACATCAAACCATTGAAGTAAATTTTCGGTCATTTCTTCTTCCTTTTGTTCCACCATTGAAGCAAGACTGCAATTGCATAGGCAGGGGTTGCTATTGCAACTATGATTGATGTCACAACTAACAGAAAAAGGAACGGATGTTCTGCTTTCAGCTGATCTAACACTGACCTCTCCCCCTTCTTTCACAAAGGGACCCTCTGAAAAGGGTCCCTTTGCCGTAGCTTTTAAACGGAATTTCGTAAAGCTTGAATTTCTTCAGAACGCAAAGGTCGGTAAGAACCCAAGGGTAAATTCAAATCAAGAAGTAGCGGTCCAAAGGCAACTCTTTTTAGGTAGGTGACCTCACACTCTAAAACCTCCATCATTCGTTTTACCTGGTGGTATTTACCCTCGCGAATGACGATTTCTGCTTTTGAGGTTTGTGCCACAGCGTCAACCGACAATATCCTTAAGACTGCCGGAAGTGTTTTTAGACCATCATCCAGCACCAATCCCTCTTCGCAAGCGGCGACACTCTCCTCTGTTAAAACGCCTGTCACTTCCATAGTATACGTTTTGGGGACATGAAAGCGAGGCGAGAGCAAAAAGTGCGACAACTCACCATCATTGGTCAAGATCAATAACCCCTCAGTGTCTTTATCCAGTCGTCCTACCGGAAAGGGTTCGAAAATCGCATCTTCGGTAGCCATCAGATCGACCACGGTGCGATCTCGACCATCGAAGGTTGCAGAGATCACTCCTTGAGGTTTATTCATCATCCAATAATGGTACTGTGTAAATTGGACGGGTTGCCCGTCGACTTCGATCAGCACCGCTTCCGGATCAAAGTGACGTGAAGTATCGGTAATGACCTCACCATTGACTTGAATCAGGCCTTTTTTAGCCAGTTTCTTGAGATCGTTACGAGAAGCAATTTTCATATGGCTTAAAATTTTATCTAGGCGTAAGGTCTTCGAAGCCATTTATTGCATACTCCATAATCGGGCAATTTCCACGAGCATATCGGTTGCTTTTTCCATAAATTGAACAGAAGTCCATTCAGTACGAGCGTGTGCATTGACGCAACCACAAAATAGATTCGGCGTTGGTAAACCCATGAAGGTCAGTTGCGAACCATCGGTTCCACCCCGTACTGCTGATTGCATGGGGTCAATCCCACAATTTTTCATTGCAGTTCGAGCGATATTGACGATTTCAGGTTTTTCTTTCAAGATTTCAAACATGTTCTTGTAGCCACCGGTATGGACTAATACTACGCTTGAACCGGGATAAGCCGCTTGTAGGGCCGCTGCTTGAGCTTCTAACCATGCAACTTTCGCTTGAAGACCCTCAGTAGTAAAGTCTCGTATGATCAAATGGCATTCAATAGATTCAGCGGTTCCTTGCACTGAACCCGGATGGATGAAACCATCGTAACCATCGGTGGTTTCCGGTCTCATGTTGGCTGGGATCGCACTCCACAACTGGGCTGCCATATGCATTGCATTGATCATGTTGCCTTTAGCAGAACCCGGATGGCTACTCTTACCCATGATTTTAACTGTTATATTGTATGCATTAAAGGTTTCTGCTTGGAAATCACCCAAGGCACCGCCATCAACCGTATAAGCAGCTACAGCACCGAACTTTTCAACGTTGAAATGACTGATGCCACTACCGATTTCTTCATCGACTGTAAAAGCGACTTTAAAGGGTCCGTGAATCAATTTCGGATCTTTGACCATGCGACAAACCGCTTCCATAATCGCTGCAATTCCAGATTTGTTATCGGCGCCTAAGAGGGTCGATCCATCGGATGTAACGAGGGTATGTCCAATTGCCTGTAATAAGGTCTTACAGCTTTCAGGGTCAATGGTATCACCGGAGGCTAATTTGATGATATCACCTTGATAATTTTCAATCACTTGTGGTTTGACTCCAACAGCAGGAATACCGGGAACGGTATCCATATGAGCCAAATAACCTATTGCCGGGGTCTCCTCTTTTCCGGCACTTGCCGGCAGCGTTGCAGTCACAAAACCAAACTCATCCATATTTGCATCGCCTAACCCTAAAGTCTTCAATTCCTCTAATAACATTTTTGCTAAATCCAATTGGCAAGCAGTGCTAGGAACTGTTCCTGTACCGCTTTGTGATTGTGAATCGACACGAGCATAGCGGACAAACTTGGCTAAAATTCCTTCATGAAGTAATGTTTGAAGATCCATATGATTCATCCCTTTCTTAGTAAAAAATTCTCAAAATTGACCTTTCTATTGTAGCACAATTGCTAGAAAAGCACAATTGCTGAGAATACGAATCAATCCTACTTCATCTTGACAATTCTCAGGAAGGCTGGTATGATGAAATTGTTCAAAAAGGTATGCATATCGTTGCGTATTGTTGTATTATTATACGTTGTTTTGGCAAAACATTAGTATAACGCTTAGAATGCATATCAAAATTACATGATTTTGCCCAAGAAGAGAAAGGAACGAATCAAATGGTAAACTACCTTGATCTGGAGAAGAAGTTCGGTGCTCAAAATTACAAACCTTTGCCGGTCGTTATAGCAAAAGGAGAAGGTTGTTGGGTGTGGGATACCGAGGGGAAAAAATACCTGGACATGCTAGCCTCTTACTCAGCGGTCAATCAGGGACATCGTCATCCCAGAATCATTGCTGCTGCTATGGATCAGTTAGGGAAAATAACGGTAACTTCCCGCGCTTTTGTCAATGATCAAATGGGACGTTTTCTGAAGAAGTCTGCTGAACTCGCCGGTTACGAACAAGCCCTGCCTATGAATACGGGGGCTGAAGCCGTGGAATCAGCCATCAAAATGGCTAGAAAATGGGGAGAAAAAGTCAAAGGAATTGCTAAAGATCAATGCAATATCATTGTTTGCAGCAACAACTTCCACGGACGAACCATCTCTATCGTCACTTTCTCCACAGAAGCACAATATCGTGAGGGCTTTGGCCCCTTCACACCGGGTTTTCGTATTGCTCCGTTTGGCAATGCTCAAGCTCTCGAGGCACTAATCGATGAAAACACCTGTGCTATTTTAGTAGAGCCTATTCAAGGAGAAGGAGGCGTCATCATTCCTCCTCAAGGTTATTTGAAAGCCTTACGTGAAATCGCCGATCGTACCAATGTTTTACTGATGTTTGATGAAATCCAAGTTGGCTTAGGTCGAACCGGAAAAATGTTTTGCTATGAACATGAGAATGCGAAACCCGATGTTTTGATTCTAGCAAAAGCATTAGGAGGCGGAGTATATCCCTGTTTCTGTTGTTTTGGCAGATCGAGCGATCATGTCTGTTTTCTCTCCCGGCGATCACGGTTCTACCTTTGGTGGAAATCCTTTGGCTGCAGCAATCGGCATTGCTTCTTTAGATGTCTTGATCGATGAAAAGCTTCCTGAACGAGCCGAAACATTAGGTGATTATTTTTCCGAACAATTAAGAAAGATCCCCTGCCCTGCCGTTAAGGAGATCCGTAGCAAAGGGTTAATGATTGGGGTAGAAATCAAACCTGAATTCGGCAATGCACGACGCTTTTGCGAAGCGCTCATGGACCGCGGGATTCTATGTAAAGAAACCCATATTACAACGATCCGTTTTACTCCCCCTCTAGTGATTACCAAAGAAGAACTCGATTGGGCTTTAGAACGTATTGCAGAAGTATTCAAGGAATTATGCCAGTAAACTTAAAAAAATCACTCAATCCCCTTCAAAGGAGATTGAGTGATTTTTTATTAACTTGCACCTTTTCCGGCAAGATAACCGGTGGTCCAAGCCCACTGTAAATTATAACCTCCACAGTTGCCATCGACATCCAAAATCTCTCCTGCTAAGTAACAGCCGGGTATGATCCTTGATTCCATGGTTAAAGGATTGATTTCGTTCAAAGCTACCCCTCCGACTGTCGTCTGCGCTTCTTTCCATCCGAGGGTATCGGTCACACGGAAGCGTAACCCTTTCAAAATTTTGGCCAATCTGGCCGCTTGTCCCGGATGAAAAGCTTTGATTGGTCCGATTTGCTTTTCAACCATTGATACTAAAAATTCAGCAAAATCACTATGGATCAATCCGCTCAGAGACGAAATTACCTCTTCTCTGGTCTGCATCATCCATGAAAACACCAAATTTTGTGAGCCTCGCTCATCCCATTCGGGTAAAAGATCAAATTCAAGTTCAGTTTCCTTGATCTGATGTAAAGCAACGGCTGCATAACGACTCAACTCAAGAGTTGGAATCCCTGAAATACCATAGTTAGTCCAGAGAAATTCACCCACGCTTTCAGCTACTAGTTTTTTCTGCGTAAACAGAGAACCTTTGGCTTGAAAGCGAATACCGCTGATTTTTTTCAACGTTCCTACTTCTAGTTTCAGAGGGGTCAATGCCGGTAATAACGGATAGATTTTGTGCCCCTGATTGCTCAACCAGGTGTAAAAATCCCCCTCGCTTCCCAATTGAGGTGCTGCTTTACCTCCGGTAGCCAAAATTAGTTTTCTCCCATGATATTGGCGTCCATCTTGGCATTGTACTTCAAAACCATAGGACGTAGTTCGGATCGTTTGAACCGTTGTGTTGATTTGAACTTGAACTGAGCTGCGATGTAACGCATTCTGCAGCATTTGAGACAAAATTTTCCCTTGATTACTCCGGGGATAATATCGTCCTTCTTCACAATGTACATGGAGACCTAAACCCTGAAAAAGGGCTAAAGTTTCATCTTTTCCAAAACAATCCAAAATTCCCGCAATGATCTCCGGATGAAATCCCCGATAATGACTCTTATTCTGATCTTCATTGGTAAAATTGCATCGACCATTCCCGGTTGCAAGAAGCTTCCTACCCAGTTTCTCGTTTTTTTCTAAAATCAAAATTCTTAAATGATGATTATTCTTATACGCAGAAAGTGCTGCCATGAGACCGGCGGCTCCACCTCCAATAATCAGAAGGTCGACTAAATTCTCCTTGTCTTGCATCAATTTCACCTCATTCGATATTGTTGAATAAGCAGTTCTGCACTCCGTAATCCATCGACCGCAGACGAAACGATACCACCGGCATACCCAGCGCCTTCACCGGCAGGAAATAAACCCGTGAAATTAGCCTCACCCAGTTGATTGCGAAGGATTCTCAACGGGGAAGAACTGCGGCTCTCCACACCTGTTAATATACTTTGAGGATGGTCAAATCCGCGCATTTTTTGACCTAATTGCGGTAGTGCTTCTTGCAGTGCCGAAACTACGAACTTTGGCAAAAGCGAAGCCATATTTGCCGGTTGAACCCCAGGTTGATAGCTGGGTTCGACTTGGCCAGCGGAGTAGGTTGCGCTGTTCTTTAAAAAACCATCCACACGCTGTATGGGGGCTATGAACTTTCCGTTCCCAGCGACGTACGCTTTTTGCTCCCATTCTCTTTGAAATTCGATTCCTGCCAGAGGGTGTGTAGATGCGAAATCCTGTGGTGAGACACCCACTAAAAGGGCACTATTGGCATTTTTGCCATCTCGAGCATAATAGCTCATTCCGTTTGTGACTAGATGCCCTTCTTCACTGGCCGAAGCAACAACCTGTCCACCGGGACACATACAAAAAGTGTAGACTGTTCTACCCGATGAGGTGTGATATACTAGTTTGTATTCAGCTGGGTCGAGATTGACGTGACCAGCCCAGTTGCGATACTGTGCAGTGTCGATCCATTCCTGTAAATGTTCGATACGAACTCCCAAAGAGAACGCCTTTGCTTCCATTAGAACACCTTGATCAAAGAGGGTCTGAAACGTTTCTCGAGCACTATGGCCGATCGCTAAGATTACGCTCTCGGTCGAAATAACACTACCATTCTCCAACTGAACACCGATGATTTGTTGATTCCGGAGGATTAGCGAATCCATCTTCGTATGAAAGTGGATCGATCCTCCCAATGCCAAAATTCTCTGACGCATGCGGATCACCACGCGACGTAACCGATCGGTTCCGATATGCGGTTTGTGACTATATAAGATTTCCTCGGGCGCTCCGCAGGAAACAAATTCACTTAGCACCTTGAACACTCTTGGATCCCTGATTTGCGTGGTCAATTTACCATCAGAGAACGTACCGGCTCCCCCTTCGCCGAATTGAACATTGGATTTGGGGTTCAAATGACCCTTGGACCAAAAAGTTTCAACATCGCGAATACGTTCTTCAATGGGAGCCCCTCGTTCTAAAAGAATGGGTTGATACCCCATTTCTGCTAAGAGTAAAGCAGCGAATAACCCTGCCGGTCCTGCACCAACGACCACGGGTGGATGTTCCAACTCTTTAATTCCTGGCTGAGGTGGTAGATAAGCTCGGGTCGGAGCTTGTAAGACTTCCCATTTGACTTTGCTAGAGAGTTTTATGGAGGGCTTTAGTTCAAATTCTACATGATACACGAAATAGATTTGGCCTTTTCTGGCATCGATTGCTTCTCGAACGATTTGCCACTCCTGAAGATCTTCCTGCCGGATTCCAAGTCCTTTGGTAAGAGTAGGAAGAAGATCACCACGTTGTTCGAGGGGAAGTTTTATGTTTTGAATAAGATAGCGCATCTTTATGCTTCCTCCTTATGCTGTGGATGAAATCTAAACAAAAGAAAAGAGCAGAGGTATTCCTCTGCTCTTTTCTTGCTACTGGTGCCGAAGGCCGGACTCGAACCGGCACGTAGGTTACTACGCTTGATTTTGAGTCAAGTGCGTCTGCCAATTCCGCCACTCCGGCATATTTTTTGGCGTAACAAGAATATACCACATCTCATTAGGATAAGCAAGAGGCTTCTTTGATTTTTTTTAGGGTTTTTTCAATGATTTCCTGGTTTGTCTCCCCTGTGATCAACTCGTCGTTCAGTCTTAAGATGAGTGCCTTTTTATGACAAGGACGGCACGCATTGATACAACTTTGTTTGAAAAAGGTGGTATTGGTCCCTTCCAGCAATGCTTTCAGTTCCTTGGAGGCTTCTTTGGCTCCTTTTACCGTTTTAAGGTTGTCTTTACAAAAATCAATATTAAACTGCATTCTTCTTTTCTCCTGTATTATACTTTAGCGATCCGTCCCCCGCCCAATACCTCATCGCCTTGGTAAAAAACCACCGTCTGACCGGGAGTTATGGCAGCTTGGGATTGTTCAAAATCAACTTCTACCTGATCATTTTGTAAGGTCGGCTTTATGCAAACGGCTACCGGAGGTGCTGCATATCGAATCTTTGCCTGACAGTAAATAGGTTCGGACGGTATTGAGCCTGCAATCCAATGAACCTGATCTGCCAATAAGTGCGACTGATAAAGGTAATCACGTTCCCCGACCACAATGCTACGATCTTGTGGTCGAATCTCCAAAACATAAAGCGGCTTAGGCCAAGCAATGCCGAGACCTTGCCTCTGACCGATCGTATACTGATGAAATCCCTGATGATGACCGATCACTCGACCGTCGATATACTTAATCTCTCCGCTGTATTCTCCCGGACGATACATCGATAAGAAACCTGCTGTATTGCCGTCGGGTATAAAGCAGATATCCTGACTGTCAGGTTTGTTAAATACTTCAATTCCTCTTTCACGCGCCAGGCCTCGTGTTTCTTCCTTGGTCATTTCCCCTAAAGGATACAACGTTCTTGATAAGTTTTCTTGCGTTGTTGTATAAAGCATATAACTTTGATCTTTCTTAAGATCGACTCCGCGCAGCAAGTGAAACAATCCGGTGTCATCTTGCCGAATTCTGGCATAATGCCCGGTTGCCACAAAATCGATTCCCATTTCTTTCGCTTTTCGATAAAGAAGGCCAAAACGAATTCTTTGATTACACAAAATACAAGGATTGGGAGTATACCCTTGGAAATATGCATCGGCAAAAGGGATTACGACTTCTTCTTCAAAAGCTTGTGCGAAATTGAAGACATAATACGGAATATTTAAACCAAAAGCGACACGCCTAGCATCTTCTACCGATGATAACGAGCAACACCCACCCACATCATCGCTCATGTCTTCCCAACCCGGTGGAGTCCACCCTCGAATCGTGGCACCAATCAGCTCATATCCTTGCTCCTGAAGTAGATGGGCCGCTAATGAACTATCGACACCACCACTCAAGGCCATGAGCACTTTTTTCTTTTTCATCAATGTTCTTCCTTTTCTCGCTGAGCTATAATCGTTCCTTTTGATAAATCAAAGATTCTGGCTGTAAACTTATCAAGATCTACCGGCCGGATTTTTGCTTGAATCGTCACATTTTCCATATATTCGATCCCCTTAATTGGTGCAGAGATACTTTCCAATTCTCTGAGAACTAACCCAACCTGATCATAACGACAAGGGACGATCAGAGTCTCGTAAATCGTTATTGTCTTTTGACCTGCCTCTTTTAACACTGCAGCAGCTGTAGAGTGATACGCTCGTATCAAGCCTCCAACCCCTTGATTCACCCCACCATAGATACGACTGACCACCACACAGGTGTTGGTCAATTGCAAGTGATCGATCGCGGTCAAGATCGGCGCTCCTGCCGTTTGAGAGGGTTCTCCGTCATCGGAATAACGAAACGATTGCTCGCCTCCGATCCCGATTCGATACGCCCAACAATGATGATTGGCATCGGGATACTTTTTTCTCATCTCTTCAATGAAATTTTCGACATCCTCTTCGGTATGAACCTCTCGAACATCACCGAAAAACCGACACAACCCCACCGGTATTTTAACCGAGTGCTCGTGAGCGATCACCAGATACTCAATCAACATAACGATCTCCCCAAAGGCGTTTTAAGCGTTCCTGGATTTCCTTTTCTCGTCCCAAATCCGTAGGCTTATAAAATTGTTTTTTCTGCAAGAGCTCAGGCAAATACTGTTGCTCTACGAAATGTTCTGGATACAGGTGAGCATATTTGTACGACTGTCCATAGCCAAAGGATTTGGCTCCGGAGTAACTGGCATCCCGGAGATGGAT
>CAZAFY010000034.1:0-10260 GCA_964484445.1 uncultured Eubacteriales bacterium | reverse complement strand
GAGCGAACACATCAATAATCGGGAATATCGCAAAGAGATGATCAAGAAAATGATCACACAACTTCACGAAGGCAAAACCATTGACCAAGTTAAGGGAATGTTTAACGAAGTCTTCAACGGAGTTTCAGCGACTGAAATCTCGGAAGCAGAACAAGCCTTGATTTCCGAAGGTCTACCGGTAGAAGAAGTACAACGCCTTTGCGATGTTCATGCGGCTGCTTTCAAAGGTTCTATTGCTGAAATCCATAGTCAAGTCGATGTATCTGTGATTCCCGGTCATCCTGCAAATACGTTAAAAGCGGAAAATGTTTTTTTGCAAACTCTCATTGATGCAAGAATCAAACCGTATATCAATCAGCTCGATAAACCCGAAACCAAAAATCATGTATTAAAGGCTTTAGAAGACTTGGCACAAATCGACATTCATTACTCAAAAAAAGAGAATCTGATGTTCCCCTATTTGGAAAAGTATGGTATTACAGCGCCCCCCAAGGTTATGTGGGGAGTCGATGATGAGGTTCGGAGTCAACTGAAAGAGATTCGTCAAAGAATTCAAGCAGGAAATACCGGAAGCGATTTCACCACTGCCTTAGAGGAACTTTTAACAAAAATCTCGGAAATGATCTATAAAGAAGAGAAGATTTTATTACCGATGCTCATAGAACATTTGACACAACAAGAATGGAAAACCATTGATGATGAAAGTACCGAAATCGGACAATTGGTCGAAAAGCTGGGTCAGTGGCAGCCAATTGAAGAAAAACAGACCGGAACGATCTTAGAGGATAAACTGCCGGGAATCATCACGTTACCGAGTGGGGTTTTCACAACCGAAGAATTGACCCATGTATTGAATGTGCTACCTTTTGATATCACTTTTGTGGATAAAGATGATAAAGTGAAGTACTTCTCCCAAGGTACGGAACGAATTTTCGCACGCACGAAAGCAATTATCGGACGCGAAGTTTCGAATTGTCATCCACCAGCAAGTGTACATGTTGTAGAGCAGATCGTGGCAGACCTAAAGAGCGGAAAGAAAGATCATGAAGATTTTTGGATCTCGATGAAAGGTCAATATATTCTAATTCGCTATTTTGCAGTTCGAAATGAGCAAGGCGAGTATTTAGGAGTTTTAGAAGTAACCCAGAATATCAAACCCCTGCAAGAAATCACCGGAGAGAAACGGTTGGTCACACAGTAATCCTCATAATTCAAACCGCAGCTCAACAATGCTGCGGTTTTTTTATATCCTTGAAGTCTTGATTTTTCGTGAGTTCTGTTGTATGATACGACTGTTAGCACTCTGGTTCTCCGAGTGCTAATAAAAGTTCAAATGAGGTGAATAATATGGAAAAGAGACCTTTTCAAGCAGAGTCGCAACGACTCATGTCTATGATGATCAATTCGATTTATACGCACAAAGAGGTTTTTCTACGGGAGCTGATTTCCAATGCCAGTGATGCTCTCGATAAGCTGTTTATCCGTGAAATCTCAGAGAATAGAATCGGGATTCAGCGAGAAGATTTAGAGATTGTGATCGAAAGAGATGAGAATCAACGGACATTAACAATTTCAGATAACGGCTGTGGGATGACAGAACAAGAAATGGCAGAGAATCTCGGAATCATCGCTAAGAGCGGTACACTGGAATTCAAAAATGAACAGATGACACCGGCCCAAATGATTGGGCAATTCGGAGTAGGTTTCTATTCTGCTTTCATGGTGAGCAAAAAAGTTCAAGTCATCAGTAGGGCTTTTGGCCAGGAACAGAGTTTCTGTTGGGAATCAGAAGGGGAAGATGGTTTTACTTTGGCACCATGTTCAAAAGAGAATCATGGCACAAAAGTCATTCTGTATTTGCGAGAAGATACTGAAGATGAGAATTATTCAGAATACTTAGAAGAATATACGATCCGCCGCTTGATCAAGAAATATTCGGATTATATTCGCTACCCCATTCGGCTGGAGGTTGAAGAATTTTCTCCCGATAAAGATAACGAAGATGGTGAAAATAAGCTTGTTTGGAAAACTCTAAATAGCATGGTTCCGGTATGGAGATTACCGAAAGAAGAACTAGACGAAAAGGCGAATCAATTTTACAAAGACAAGTTTCTCGATTACAAAGACCCCTTGCACAAAATTTCGATCCGAATTGAGGGTGCTGTATCCTATAACGCCTTGCTTTTCATTCCTTCAGAAGCACCTTATGGTTATTATACGAAGAATTTTGAAAAAGGATTACAGCTATATAGTAACGATGTATTGATCATGGAAAACTGCCCAGAGCTCTTACCGGATCACTTTGCTTTCGTAAGGGGGGTAGTAGACTCAGCTGATTTCTCCTTGAATATTTCACGAGAGATGTTACAACACGATCGTCAACTGCAATTAATCGCGAAAAATGTTGAGAAACGCATCCGAACCGAGTTGGCTAAGATGCAAGAGGAACAAAGAGAACTTTATGAGTCATTTTGGAAAGCGTTTGGATTACAAATCAAATATGGACTCTACGCAGATTACGGAATGCACAAAGAAGATTTGAAAGATCTAGTTCTGTTCCATTCTCTTCAACAGCAAAAGTTACTCACGCTAAAAGAGTATATGACCGGGATGCCAGCCGAGCAGAAAGAGATCTATTATGCTACCGGAGAAAATCTAACTAAAATATCTCTGCTCCCACAAAGCGAAAGAATCCGTGACAAGGGATTTGATGTCCTGTGTATGACCGACGAAGTCGACGAATTCGCCATAAAAGTTCTTCGAGAGTATGAAGGGAAAGCATTTCGTTCGATCACCGATGCCAAATTAGACATCATGGATGAAGATGAAAAGGAAGCCTTGGAGATTCTTAACAAAGAAAATCAGTCTTTGTTACACGATATGACACAAGCTTTGGACAACCGTATTAAAGCAGTACGATTATCGACACGACTAAAAAATAACCCTTTATGCTTGGTCAGTGAAGGAGAAATCTCATTGGAAATGGAAAGGGTTCTTAATGCTATGCCGAATCAGGAAAGAGCAATGAAAGCAGACAGAATTCTTGAGGTCAATCCTCATCATAAGGTTTTTGAGATACTCCAAAATTTAGCCGGACAACCGGACGAACTCAAACGATATTCGAAATTACTCTATGATCAAGCATTACTCATGGCAGGTTTTTCGGTTGAAGATCCAGTGGCATTTTCTAATGCCATTATCGAATTCATGACCAAGACTTCTGACCAAAAATAATACAAGGGTCAAAGAAAGAAGGGTAGCTCAATGACACCATCCATAAAGATTCGCTACAATGCACCAGTCATCCTTAGTTTTGTGCTCTTATCCCTGCTCGCTTTGGGACTTGCCCGTATAACCAACGGCCAGAGCAACGCGCTTCTTTTTTCGGTGTATCCTTCCTCTTGGAGCGACCCACTCACCTATCTTCGTTTACTGACGCATGTTCTGGGACATCAAGATTGGGCACACTATAGCGCGAATATTATGCTATTGCTCTTGATTGGGCCGTTGCTTGAAGAAAAATACGGAAGTCTGCAAACGGCGTTCGTGATTCTCATAACGGCAATCGTCACAGGCTTGAGCCATGTTTTCTTCTTTCAAAGTGCTCTCATGGGGGCGAGTGGAGTTGTTTTCGCTTTCATTATTTTGACATCCATGACAGGAAGAGAAAAAGGGGGGATCCCTCTTACCTTTCTTGTAGTCACTGCTGTTTATCTTGGTGGAGAGATTTACCAAATGTTTGCTGTGTCAGATAACATTTCACAAATAACGCATGTCATCGGTGGTGCAGTCGGTGCATTGAGCGGATCCTTTATGCGACCTAAACTTGTAAAGATTCCGTCTAAACCGATACCACAAACCCCTGTTGCTCCAACAACTCCTCCACTTTATCCGGATTTAGAGGATAAACCTTGGAAGAAGCTGGCTACTGAGGAACCTGTAAAGAGTATTGATGAAAACGAACCAAAAAAAGATCCACTTAAAACTGATCCATGGTAAACAAAAAAGCCACAGCTCGCGCTGTGGCTTTTCTTTATAGCAAGTAGGGTTTACAGATGATTTCGTGGATCTTTGTTTCTAAAATCCGCTGAGCATGTGTAGGGCGTAGGATCACCGCTGTGTCTAATCCTCCACCAGTTCCTGCAAGGGCAATCACGTCTCGCCCTTCTTCGATCATGTCTCCGTCCAAAGCCATTGTTGAAATCTCAACGCAAACCTTGACTCCTTGACTGAACATTCTCAAACTATTGGCAATGATTTCAACAGGGTAAACTCCTTGGAAGCGGGTCGATAAGCTTCTTTCTACACCGGATAATACATGACTGGTATGATAAACAGAAAATCCGGCTTTCCTTAATTCTTCCCGCTTTTCTTTCGGCATTGCGTTTGTTCCAGGACCACGAAAACCGCTGACTTGTCCAATAATCACGATTTGAAAATCTTGAACATAGGGTAGCAGATGTTCTGCCGACCAACCACTATTGGAAGCAACGACTAAAGTAGAGATCCCTTGCTTTTTGGCGGCTGCAGTGGCCAATTCTACTGTGGCTGCTGTGTTTTCTTTTCCTGCTTTCGCAAACAGCATATCGTTCCCTCCCGTGTGAATTATTCTAAGACGACCTTGGCATCTGCTTGACCACCACGAATACTTTTGGCTTTCAGAGTGATGGTATCACCGGGGTTCCCTTTGATCAACCAGGTTGCCTTACCAACACTAGCCGGCAACGAAGCCCCATAACCACCGGAATAATGAGCCAAGGAATACCCTTGAAGGTGACCTAAGGTCACAGATTTCTTTCCGTTGAGGATCTCTGCTCCCTCGAGGCTAATCGAGTCGGGCTTGACCGCTTTCAACGTTAAGGTCTTGTTGGTGATATAAGTAGGTAAGAAACCCTCATTGATGACAGTGGCTGTGATTTTCCACAACGAGCCATCGAGTTTTTCTTGCTTGGTTTCTTGGATACTGATGTAGGGTAAGCAAGCAGCTTGGCGAATCGCCCATTGTGCATTTTTGAATGTTTCTGCCGGAAGTAAGAATTCCGGAGGATTTTGCATATTGGTTTTTGGATCCCAACCGCCGATTTCAACTTCACCTAATTGTGGATGCTTAAAGGATGTCCAATTATGGAAACCGGTGCCCGATAAAGCACGATCGTTCCATTGCAACAAGCGAATTTGGATATCTTCTTTCTCTTCTGGAGTTGACGCCTTTTGTGCTTGCATTTTATCGATACCGGCCTGTCCAAGGCGATCCCATAATTCAGTGGTAAAACCGATGATTCCTTTATGCTCATAAAGCCATTCGGGCAAACAAGCGCGATTGCTGGATTTAACATCGGGATATCCTGTAACTTTTGTACCTTCTGCTGCTACAGCACGTATTAACTTTAAGTCCGTTTGATCAATGGCATCGTCACCGTATTGGTAAGGATTACGGAAAAAGATTCCGCCGGAGGTATGGTAGGAATTTGCCAAAGCAATATTGGGGTGTTTTGTGATGAACTCGACAACCCCACGAACTTCCGGTTCGCTGGTGGGGAAGTCCCCGCCGCCTTGAACGCTCGGATGCCAATTGGAAGGGAAGTTGCGATTCATGTCTAATCCGAAAGGAGTTCGAATGACTTCAAAGGGTTCTCCGTCGAATTTCTGAATCAAGCCTTCGGGCAACAAGCAATAGAATGGTTCGTTAAAATCCCAAGGTTCTCTGGGAAGCATCAGTCGTGGATCGCGTTTGCTGATTTTCCAGGCACCCCGTTTATCGTCTCTTTTTCTCATTTGAAGGATCTTGCCGTCATCATTGATATCTTGCGGATGCAAGCCTGGGAGTTTGTCCATTTCTTGTTCCGGCCAAGGACGTACGGAAGAGCGCAACGAATTCGGGGAACTTAAATACAACTCGGCTCCATCGGGATTGACTCTGGGTAAAACATAAAAGGTGTAACGATCTAACAAACGAGAAATTTGTTCATCATCGCCAAAATTGCTGACCAGCATATCAATTAAATTGAGAGCGGTCATAGCTCCGGTCACTTCGCCGGCATGAATATTCGCTTCAACATAAAGTGCGGGCTTTGCAGAGGGATCTCCGGTTTGAGTGTTGGTGATGGTGAGTGCAGGGATATCCCGCTTTTCAAAACTTTGTCCAATGACTTCCATGGATGCAATTTGAGGGTATGCTTTTACAACATCGTTTAGGTATTGCATCAACTCCTCGTAGCGGTAATATCGGTTAAAAGATACTGAGACTTTTCTCGGCATAGAAACACCTCCATTTATTTGCATACACGAATATTTCTTCTTGGGAAATGAGAATTCCTTCTTTTTTAGAGGACTCCTTTCGGGTAACGTAGAATTTATAAAAGGAAATTTGAGACGCATAAGGAGGAGAACCAATATGGTAGATTTGATTATCCGCAACGCAAAACTCGTAGACGGAACAGGAGCACCATGGCAAATGGGAGATCTTGCAGTCCAAAACGGTAAAATTGTTGCGGTAGGTCGTATTCCTGAAATGGAAGCAAAAGAAACCATCGATGCTCAAGGAAAAGTGTTAAGCCCGGGGTTTATCGATATTCATTCCCACTCTGATTTTGCAATTTCCGGAGTTCCATTTGCCGAAAGTAGAGTGTTACAAGGCATCACGACCGAAATTGGTGGAGACTGCGGAATGTCTGCGGCTCCGGTCAATGATGAAAATGTTGAATTGCTAAAACGCTATATTGGTTTCCTAGATACCGGTATGGATTTCACCTGGAGATCTTTTGGAGAATATCTGGATCAAATGGAAAAATTCCCCTACAGTGTCAATTATGGCGGTATGGTCGGACACGGCACGATCCGATTAGCAGTGATGGGTTTCGATGACCGAAAACCGACAGCGGACGAATTGTTATCCATGCAAAAATTGGCAGCCGAATCTATGGAAGGCGGCGCTTTTGGCATGTCCAGCGGGTTAATATATCCTCCCGGCTGCTATGCCGATGTCGATGAATTAGCCGACGTATCAAAAGCCTTAGCTCCATATAGAGGAATCTATGAATCTCATATGCGAGATGAAGGAGACGGGGTATTGGACTCCGTCAAGGAGACGATTGAAGTCGGCAGACGAGCGAACATTCCGGTGCAAGTCGTTCATCATAAAATAACCGGACGAAAAAACTGGCGGATCATGGGTCATGCAACGTTAGCTTGCATTGAAGCAGCCAGGAGAGAGGGCATTGATGTTACCCTTGACCAATATCCTTACATAGCCTCTGCGACAACCTTGACTTCTATGTTGCCAAAGTGGACCTTTGTCGGTGGTATGGATGCAATGATCGAACGTTTACAAAACCCTGAACTGCGAAGCAAAATCAAAGACGAAATTTTAAAGAGTTATGCCAAATCATTGCGTAGATTCAGTGATATTGTCATAGCCGATATTCCCAGTGAACATAATAAACGGTTTATTGGTAAAAACATTGATGAAATCGCTCAAATCCTCGGTAAAGAGCCTGTAGATGCGGCTTTGGATCTAATCATTGAAGAACGAGGCGATATCAATCAGATCACCTTTGGTATGTGCGAAGATGATGTTGAAATGATCATGAAACATCCCCTCGTGATGATCGGTTCCGATGGCAGTAGTTTACCGATGACGGGGAATGACAAACCTCACCCGAGGAATTTCGGTACATTCCCAAGAGTATTAGGCCATTATTCGAGAGAACGACAATTGTTCTCTTTGGAAACAGCAGTCTGGAAGATGACAGGTTTCCCGGCAGCTCGGTTGGGATTAAACAACCGTGGACTTTTAAGACCGGGTTTTTGCGCGGATTTGGTTCTCTTTGATCCGGAAACGATCATCGATACTCCAACTTTCTTGGAACCCAAAAAAGCCTGTGCAGGAATAGCTCGAGTTTATGTCAATGGTGTTTTAACAGTAGAAGATGGTAAGCATACCAAAGCACAAGCCGGTAGAATATTAAGAAAAGGAAAGTAGGAAAAAGAATGCTAGATATATTGATTAAAAATGGCTTTGTCATCGACGGAAGCGGATCCCCTGGGATCAAACAGGACATTGGGATTCAAGATGGCAGAGTTACCCGAATCGGTTATCCCTTGGCGGAAGACGCTAAAAAAATCATTGATGCTGAAGGGCTGATTGTCTCACCGGGGTTTATGGATATCCATAGCCATGCTGACCGTTCCATGTTGAGCAACCCGAAGGCGGAGAGCGCAATACGACAAGGCATCACTTTTGTGTTGGGAGGGCAGTGTGGTGGGTCCGAGGCCCCTTTAACGGAAAAGACGCGCGAGGCAATACAGAAACGTCGCAGAAATACAGTAGACTGGTTGACCATGGATGAATTTCTTCAACGCCTTGAGAAAGACGGTATGGCGATTAATTTAGGAATGCTCATTGGTCAAGGAACAGTACGTGGTGCTGTTATGGGAACCAATCCCACCCCCCCTTCGCATCAAGAGATGAAAATCATGTGCGACATGATCGATCAAGCTATGAAAGATGGCGCTTTTGGACTATCGACCGGCCGTCGTTATATGCCGGGCTCCTTGGCCAGTCATGAAGAAATCATTGAAGTAACCAAACCGATTGCGAAATATGACGGTATTTATGATTCTCATATCTATAATCAAGACCGTTTAGTCGTTGAGTCGATTGATGAACTGATTGATGTCGGTCGTAAAAGCGGAGCCAGACCACACTTGGCTCATCAAAAGGTTTGCGGCAAAATCAATTGGGGGAAAACAGTTGAATGTTTCCAACATATGGAAGCTGCTAGGGCGGAAGGAATCGATATTTTATCGGACACCTATTTGCATCCCTACACCCAAATTTATCCGATTGCCGATCAATTGCCAAACTGGTTGATGAAAGATGGCCTTGAGAAAGCGGTTTTAGCACTGAAAGATCCGGAAGTTTACGCAAAAGTTCGAGAAGAATTAGCCCAATTTAAAATCAAGGAACCGGTATCGTATACATCAACCTTAGGCAGAGGTATTTTGTGGTGCCGGAACAGCCAAGGATTAGAAGGTCTTGATTTTAATGAAGTTATGGCGAAATGGGATGTGGATTACGCCGACCTGATTTTGAAACTGGTTGTTGAAAACGAAGGCCAGGTCAAGACGGCAGGGATAATGGGAGACGAAGATATTGCCAGAATTCTGAAACATCCGTACTCTATGGTTGGAACCGATAGCTTTGTTGTCGACAACAAAGAAATTGATCTATTGGCTGCGCACCCAAGAAATTATGAAACCTATCCGTACACCATTGCCCGGTATGTGAGAGAAGAAAAATTGCTGGATTTACCAACCTGTATTCATAAAATGACCGGCATGGTGGCCAAACGTCTCAATTTAGAGGATCGAGGATTACTGGAAGAGGGAAAATGGGCAGATGTAGTCATTTTCGATTTTGAAAGAATCGCACCCAAATGTAGTGTTACGGAACCTACAGAATATCCGGAAGGGATTGAGTATGTTGTAGTCAACGGGAAATTGACCTGGGAACAAGGTACCTACCACGATGTTCGAGCCGGAAGAGCAATACGAAACCCCAAGAGATCCGTGAAATAAAAAAGTAAGTGCTTGCCTCATTAGAGGTAAGCACTTTTTTCAAAGGGTTTTTTAGGGTTGAAGGCGAAATGAACCTGCATCTACGAACTAGCAGGAGAGTATAACGTATGCTGTTTTCGAGTTTAGTATTCTTGTTTTTTTTCTTGCCGCTAACCCTAGTAGGGTATTACGCCCTACGCCCGTGGCGTGCCATGCAGAACTATTTTCTATTTTTTGTGAGTTTATTTTTTTATGGCTGGGGCGAGCCAAAATTCGTCCTTATTTTGTTGTTATCGATTACGTGCAATTGGTCTTTTGGACTTGGTTTACATCGATATCCGCAATCAAAACCGATTCGAAGGATAATTTTGCTTGCAACACTTTTGCTCAACTTGGGCATTATGTACTATTTTAAGTACCATACCTTTACGCTGACAGTGCTTAGCCAGTGGGTGAATTTTTCCTATATACCCAAAATCGCACTACCGATCGGGATTTCTTTTTTCACATTTCAGGCATTATCCTATGTGTTAGATGTCTTCATGGGGAAAGTAGAAGCTCAGAAAAATCCTTTGGATGTGGGGCTTTATATCGCGCTTTTTCCGCAGCTTATTGCAGGACCCATTTTACGATATGAAACAATTGCTCAACAAATTCATCACAGGCAAGAAACCTTTGCTGATTTTTCACATGGCATGGTTC
>CAZAFY010000033.1:0-10263 GCA_964484445.1 uncultured Eubacteriales bacterium | reverse complement strand
TGTATCAATTTACCGGTGAAGGTCATTATCTTTATTCGATTTAGGATATTTACAAAGGAAAAGGCAACTTCAGCAATAAGCTGGAGTTGCCTTCTTTGATGCTGAAGACATGACTATTCTTTTTGCTCTTCGTTAGCGTCTTTACTCTGTTCCTCTAAACGTTTATGAGAGAATGACAGTAGTGAGCGGTCCTGACTATATGTAATTAATTCCAAAGCTTGTTCATACGGGAAAAAGCCGCCTTCAGAAAAACCTTCTTCTTTATTGACAAAGGCTTCTACTTCGTCACTGGTCATAAGATACCAAGTAATGCGGTTGCAAACCGGTCGTCTGCGAGAAATCGAGTAAAATTCATAACTGGTCTGACCTGCTGGTTCTACGATGTCGGCAGCCACCCCGGCTTCATGCTTCACTCGAGATACAGCTACCTCATGAGCGAGTTGATCGTTCCGAATAACTCCCTTTGGAAAAACCCATTCGTCTTTTTCGTTTTTCAGTAATAGCACTTTGTCATTATTAAAAACAACTCCACCGGCGCAATTTCGAATTAACATAGCGTCCTCTCCTTCTTGAGTATAATAATCTTATACTTAACTTCATTCTTATGTTACTTTATTCAATTCAAGGAATCAGGACTCCTTCTTTTAAAAACCACCAATTCGATTCTGTTTTAGATCATTTCTTGATTGATCGTGTTGAGTATATACTGATCCAAGGCAACATTTTGAATATTGACTTTACTCTCGTCTTCCCCTAATTGAATTTTGAAGAAGTTGATTAGAATATGGTTTTTCACTACTTTATGGGTGTCTAAATGGAGTGGAACCACATGGATCTGAATCTCCTCGTAAGGAATGTTTGTCGAAACATGCTGACGAAGATGTTCCACATTTAATTGCTTTACAGGCTGTAGCATTGCCTTTTCGATTCCCAAATCATCCATCATCCAAAGATGATTACTATATAGACGCCCTTCCTTTTTGTTACTCGCTTTGAAAGGCTCACGATTCGCTAAGGCCGATAAAACTCTGCGTACTGATTCCGCGGTAAATTCATCATCGTAACTCAAACAGTACCCTTGCATCGCAGTCACTTCTTGAATGAAGAGGTCAGAAATACGCTCACGATCTTTGAGTGCAGCCCAATAGAAATCCATTGCTTCTAAAGCTTCTAAATTCATTTTTAATACAGTCAAGATAAGTACCTCCCTATAATAAAACATATAACCGATAACTGAACTAAAGCCAACCAAGGCATGCCACTGGTAAATTTACGGTGCTGTGTTTTGTGGCGAAAGATTTCCATGGCTACCCAAGCACCTAAGGCTCCTCCGACCCACGCAATTCTCCAAAACCAACGTTCCGGTATGCGAGAAAAATCTTTCCCGGCAATCCATTTGTCATACCCAAAAAGGAGAAATTGAACACTATTGATTACCAGAAAGTAGGTGGAAATGGCCAAGAGATACCTAGTCAATCAAAACCCTCCATAGACGAAATTGTTGCTTGAGATCTGCTATCGTCTCTTTATATTCTTCGTAAGGTCCGAAAAACCTTTTTGAAAAAGGATTTCCTTTCTTTAAAACCTGATGACAATAGAAATAGAATGTGTTATGATAACAAAAAAGGAGGCGTTTACCTTGGCTCTAATCACAACAACCGAAATGTTCAAAAAAGCGTATGAAGGAAAATACGCGGTGGGCGCATTCAATGTCAACAACATGGAGATCATACAAGGCATCGTGGATGCTGCCAAAGAGGAGAATTCACCTTTGATCCTTCAAGTTTCTGCCGGCGCCAGAAAGTATGCAAAGCACATCTATCTTATGAAATTGGTCGAAGCTGCTATCCTTGACAGTGGTTTGGATTTGGCGCTACACTTAGATCACGGTGAAGACTTTGAAATTTGCAAAGCTTGTGTCGATGGTGGTTTTACCTCTGTTATGATCGATGGTTCCAAATATGACTTTGAAAAGAACATAGAAGTCACCAAGCAAGTTGTGGATTATGCCCACAGCAAGGGTGTTCCGGTCGAAGGCGAACTGGGAAAACTAGCCGGTATTGAAGACAACATCCAAGTCAGTGGAAAAGATGCCACTTTCACAGATCCCGATCAAGCTGTCGAATTTGTTGAGCGAACCGGTGTTGATTCTCTTGCTATTGCCATCGGAACAAGCCATGGAGCTTATAAATTCAAAGGTGAACCCCGTTTGGATTTTGATCGGTTGCAAAAAATCGCCTCTCTATTACCCCGATTTCCCATTGTATTACACGGTGCCTCGACTGTTTTACCGGAATTTGTTCAAATGTGTAATCAATATGGTGGAATGATCCAAGGTGCACAAGGAGTCCCGGAAGAAATGCTACGCAAAGCAACAACCATGGGAGTCTGTAAAATCAACATCGATACCGATTTACGTTTAGCAATGACGGCTTCAATTCGAAAACATCTCCTGGAACACCCTTCTGATTTTGACCCGCGTCAATACTTATCTCCTGCAAGAACGGCCATTAAAGCAATGGTGGCTCATAAAATTCGTGATGTCTTAGGGAGCAATCAAAAAAGATCCTAATATCTATAAATGAACCGGCATCCTTTATCTGCGTTGAATTCGCAGGCTAAGGATGCCGATTTTTTAATTTAATGAAATAACTTCACCATGTAGGGGTATGAGCGCACCATGCCTTTGAGCAATGGTGGCTGCTATATCAGAAAAACTACTACGTATTCCTAAATCTCGCGCAGGTAATTTTTTACCATACACTAATAAAGGTACATATTCTCTGGTATGATCTGTTCCGGGCCAAGTGGGGTCCGTGCCATGATCAGCCGTTATAAATAATAGATCGTCTTCGTTGAGTTCTTCTAAGATCTTTGGCAATAGTCGATCAAAGGTTTGCAGCGCCTCAGCAAAACCCTGGGGGTTATTTCTGTGTCCCCAGAGCGAGTCAAACTCCACCAAATTGGTGAATATAAAAGCATCGTGTTGTGCTTCCCGTACGATTTGAAGAGTCTTTTCGATCCCATCGATATTATCTTTGGTTTTATGACCTTTGAAAATACCTTGGCCGACAAAGATGTCTGCAATTTTCCCTACGGAGTAAACCGGTATGCCTTTTGCCTCGAGTACTGTTAAAAGATGCGCACTCTTCGGTTCTAACGGATAATCGTGTCGATCGGAAGTGCGTTGATACCCTCCCGGTGAACCCAAAAAGGGTCGGGCTATGATCCGAGCGATTTCGTATTTCCCACGGCAAATTTCACGTGCTTGTTCACACCACTTGTATAGAAGTGACAATGGTATGACATCGATATGTGTGGCGATCTGTAAAACACTGTCGGCAGAAGTATATACTATGGGTTTTCCAGTCTCCTGGTGTTCTTTTCCCAGTCGCTCAATGATCTCTGTTCCGCTGGCAGCACAATTCCCTAAGAGTTCTCTGCCGAACCTATTTTCTAATAGTTCAACTAATTCTTTAGGAAAACCCATGGGATAAACCGCAAAAGGTTGGAATAGGCGCATCCCTGCAATCTCCCAGTGGCCCGTGATTGTATCTTTCCCAGGTGACTTCTCTGCCATTTTACCATAGGAGGCTAACGGAGCCGAAGTGGGTGAAACTCCTTGCAGAGAAAGAATATTTCCCAATCCCAATCTCTGAAGTGTGGGTAATTCTAACCCGTTGACGGCATCTGCAACATGGGCCAGTGTATTCGATCCCAAGTCACCATAGTGCTCAGCATCGGGCATAGAACCGCAGCCCACCCCATCTAAGACAATGATGATCGTTCTCACAGGAAGACCCCCTTCCGGCTCGTTTCCCTTATTGAACTTCAGCGGCTCCTGATTTCAACGCCTCTTCATTGAGCGGCATCAAGTTTTGTCGATGTGGGGGCAATTTTTTCTTGAGCGTGTAAACAACGGAATCAACTTCAACCGCATGGGTCGCTTCCAAGAAAGCTCCCAACATCACCATATTTGCCACTCGGCTGCTGCCGATTTTTTCAGCAATCTCATTGGCGGGGATACGGTACTGTTTGATATCGGTTCTGGTACATTCCTGTTCGATCAATGAGCTATTGATGAACAAGATTCCCCCTTCACGAACCATGGGGGCGAACTTCTCAAAACTTTGGATATTCATAACGATTGCAGCAGAGGGACTAAGGACGATCGGACTACCAATATCTTGGTCCGAAACAACCACGGAACAGTTGGCAGTTCCACCACGCATCTCAGGGCCATAAGAAGGGAGCCAGGTAACTTTCTTGTCTTCTTTTAATCCGGCTTCTGTGATAAGTTGCCCCATCAGCATTACACCTTGACCACCAAATCCGGCTATTACAATATCGTGTGTCATCTTATTTGACCTCCTCAGGGACTTTGAAATCTTTTAATGGATAGTAAGGAATCAAATTCTCTTCCAGCCACTTCAGAGCTTCAATAGGACTCAAGCCCCAGTTGGTAGGACATGTCGATAAAATTTCTACCATAGAGAATCCCAATCCCTTTTGTTGCGCCATAAAAGCTTGCTTGATCAGCTTTTTGGTTTTAATGACATTGGCTGCATTGTGAACAGAGGCACGGCTGATCAATGCCGTACTGTCTAAGGTAGCCAACATTTCTGACATGCGGATCGGTTTACCGGTTTGAGCTTCTTGACGGCCAAAGGGAGAGGTCGTTGTTTTTTGACCGATCAGGCTGGTAGGTGCCATTTGACCACCTGTCATTCCATAAATGGCATTATTAACAAAAATCACGGTAATATTTTCGCCGCGATGGGCTGCATGAACGATTTCTGCAGTTCCGATGGATGCTAAATCGCCATCTCCTTGATACGAAAAAACGATTCGATCCGGTAAAGCACGTTTTAATCCGGTAGCAATCGCCGGCGCACGTCCATGGGCAGCTTGAACCATATCACAGGTAAAATAATTGTAGGCAAATACAGAACATCCTACCGGAGCAATACCAATAGTATTACCGGCAATATCCAATTCATCCATGACTTCAGCCACTAAACGATGAATGATTCCGTGAGTACAACCCGGACAGTAATGAGTTGTAACTTCTGTTAAAGATTTTGGTCTTTCAAACACAACCGCCATGTTATTTCACCCCTTCGATCAATTTCTTCAAGTCGGCTAAAATCTGTTTTGGCTCAGGTGCCATTCCTCCGGTACGTCCATGGAAGGTGACCGGCTGTCTGCCATTGACCGATAAGCGTACATCTTCCACCATCTGCCCGGCGCTCATTTCAACAACCAAGAAACCTTTTGCATGCTTAGAAACTTTTTCAAATGCCTCTGTTGGGAATGGGAATAAGGTGATGGGTCGAATCAAGCCAACGGAAAGACCTTCAGCACGGGCCATATTGACCACCGAACGTTCAATACGGGCAGTTGTTCCATAACCCACTAAGAAGAACTCAGCATCTTCATGCATGATTTCGTAACGAACTTCATTCTTCTCCATTTGACCAAATTTCTCTTGAAGATGGTCGTTATGCTTTTCACATTCTTCAGCCTGGATAAACAATGAGTTGATCACATTGTGTTGACGTTGACCTAAAGTACCCGTGGTTGCCCAGGATTTATCATAAGCAGCCGGTGCTTTTTGTTCGATCGCTACCGGTTCCATCATCTGGCCCAGCATACCATCGCCTAAAATCATCACCGGATTTCGATATTTCTCAGCCAGATCAAACGCTTCCATTGTTAAATCTACCATTTCTTGAATGGTCGAGGGGGCAAGTACCAGCATTTTGTAATCGCCATGGCCACCGCCCTTGGTCGCCTGAAAATAATCTCCCTGGGAAGGTTGGATCGTGCCTAAGCCGGGGCCTCCTCGCATCATGTTTACAATCACGCAAGGCAATTGGGCTCCAACTAAATAGGATATACCTTCTTGCTTCAAGCTGATACCAGGGCTCGATGACGACGTCATGCAACGCACACCAGCACTGGCAGCACCATACACCATGTTTATAGCTGCTACTTCACTTTCGGCCTGAACAAAAGCGCCGTTGACCGCAGGAAGTCTTCTGGACATATATTCCGGGATTTCATTTTGAGGCGTAATGGGGTAACCAAAAAAATAGTGACAACCGGCTGTAATTGCAGCTTCTGCTAAAGCCTCGTTGCCTTTCATTAATATTTTCTCTGCCATGTTCTCTCCTCCTATTTCTCTACCTTAATGGCACAGTCGGGGCACATCCGTGCGCACATAGCACATGAGATGCACAAGTTTTGATCAATGATCGTAACCGGATGATATCCCTTGGAATTCATATGGTTTCCCATCACCAATATCTTTTTGGGACATGCAGTTGTACAGAGGCCGCAGCCTTTACAAATATCCTCATAAATAGTAACTCTAGTGATCATAATAACCTCCTTCTTTCCTTTCCTTTTGTTGATTACTACGTTCCCAGGGGGGCAACATTTGACGGTCCACAAGGAACAAGGGTTCCGAAATCAATGGGGCTGCCTGCTCATGAAGTCGACGATCCACAGAAACAAAGGCTATCGGCAAGCCTGTCCTTTGGGACACTTCTTGAGCAACCTTATAACCGGCTAAAATCGTTTCTAAGGTGGTTTCAGCACCCAAGTTGGTGTTTGCTACCAAACCAGTAATTTGAATGCGAGAACGCCATTCTATGCGTTCCTTCATTTCGATTAGTTCATCTGCGGTTTGCGAAAAAGGTCTTCTGATATTGATGACAAACAAGACTTCATGATCGATTTGTTGGAAATGTTGTTTGTATTGTCCCAAAGCTACCGCACCGGCATCATCGCCACCCACATCCATAATTACTTTCAAATTGGGATTGTGAAAAACGGTGAATACCTCCGCCGTTACGGCAGGTACATCTGCATGTTCCATTTCACCTTGAGGTAAAATCACTCTAATGTCACGATTGATCAACTTTGTACGAAATTCTCTTGCTCTAAAATAGGGTTTTACGATGTCCAAATCAACGATCGCGATTTGCTCATAGTTTGGTGCAATTTGCTGAACCACATTCAACGCTAATTCTGTTTTACCGCTTCCATATGGCCCCACAAACACAGTAACTCGATGATCAAACATATTCCATCACCTTTTCTTGGCCATTAATAACTCTTAAAGCACCTTCGGCTAACGCAAGCAACTCATCTTCACCGGGATAAAGAATAATCTTTCCCAAAAAACCAATCTTTGAAACGATAAACTCTGTGAGGAATGTACTGTAAGCAAGTCCTCCGGTCAGGATAATGGCATCAAATTCGCCATTCAGAACAACTGCAGCAGCACCGATTTCTTTCGCCACCTGATACCCCATGGCTTGAAATGCTTCTTTCGCCACAAGGTCGTTCCCCTGAATTCTTTCCTCGATTTCCCTTCCGTCGTTACTTCCCAAATAAGCAACCAACCCGCCTTTACCCACAAAATGCTTGCGAAGTTCGGTTTCAGTAAATCGTCCACTATAGGCTAATCGAATCACATCCCCCACCGGAAGACCCCCGGCGCGTTCAGGAGAAAAGGGTCCATCGCCATCGAGCGCATTATTGGAGTCGATGATTTTTCCAGCCTTATGTGCACAAACTGAGATCCCCCCGCCCAAATGAGCGATTACAAAGTTTGATGTTTCATAGGTTTTCCCCATATTGGTTGCACACTGATGCGCCACCATTTTTTGATTCAATGTGTGTTGGACACTGCGACGTTTGATCTCGGGTATTCCAGAATAACGGGCTAGCGGTTCCAGCTCATCTACCACGGTAGGATCTACAATATACGCTGCGACACCAGCTTTGGACGCAATGGCATCTGCCAACAACCCTCCAAGATTTGATGCATGTTGACCGGAATAACCGTCACGCAAATGCTTTCTCATCAAATCATTGACGATGTACGTGCCCCCGGGAAGCGGTTTCAACATTCCACCTCGCCCCACGACTGCCAGTAATTTGTCATCGGTGATCCCGTGTTGATTTAAACAAGAACGTACCGCTTGATAACGAAAATCATATTGTGCAAACATTGTTTGAAATTGGCTTAATTCTTCAGCGGAATGTCGTAGTGTCTCTTCGCTTATTAATTCTCGCTCACGAAAGATGCCGATTTTGGTTGAAGTTGAACCGGGATTAATGGTTAGTATCAAGTCTCTTTGCATTGTGTTCTCCTATTCAGCAGCCATATATGAAGCGACAGCAATAGACCGGAATTTAGCTTCCGGCGTATCGGAACGAGACGTTAAGACAATTGGTTTTTTGGCACCGACAACGATGCCGGCAACTTTTGTATTGCCAAAATAGACGAGAGCTTTGTACATAACATTACCCACTTCTATAAAGGGTACCAAGATGACATCTGCATAACCGGCAGCGGGATCTTTGATTCCTTTATGTTTGGCAGCCTCTGGGACTAAAGCCCCGTCAAAGGCAAGCGGTCCGCTGATTAAAGCATCACCAAATTCACCGGCCAGCGCCATTTCATGCAGAGCTTGTCCATCGACAGTTGCTTGCATTTTAGGGTTGACTTGTTCAAAAGCAGCAATCGGGGCAACTTTTGGTTGAATAACACCGAATTTTCGTGCAACCGTTAAGGCACTCTGCAAGATATCGGCTTTCTGTTCCAAGGTTGGTGCAATGTTCATGCCACCATCGGTCATGAAGATCAGCCGTTCCAAGCCAGGGACTTCCATGACGGCAACGTGACAGATCAGGTTTCCGGTACGAAGGCCAATTTCTTTGTCTAACACCGCACGCAAAAGGTTGGCGGTATCAACGATACCTTTCATCAGCATATGTGCTTGTCCGGAGGATACCAATTCTACCGCTTTTCTTGCTGCTTGAATATTATCTTCCGCATCAATAATGCGCATGTCAGCCAAATCGATTTCATGCTCTTTTGCGATCTTTTCGATCTCATCTTTCTTACCAACTAAGGTTGCGCTGACGAGGCCAAAGGTAACTGCTTGACTGACCGCTTCCAAAACCTCTAAGTCATGTGCCGCTGCAACCGCTAAGTGGCGCTTTGGAAGGGATGAAACTTTTTCAATTAACTCATCGAATGATTTGATCAAGGGTCCTCTCTCCTTTTCTATAACTTTAAGGATTTGCATATTTCCCGGGGGTTTCCTCCCCTTTCATCACACGAAATACACCATCGGCCAAAGCTCTCATTTCATCCTCGCCGGGATATCGGAAAATCGGACCGATCCAACCGATGCGCTGTTGTAAACCGTTGCATAATCGAAGATTATTTGCCATGCCGCCCGTAAGGAGTATTCCGTCTACTTTGCCTTCTAACGGCACTGACATAGCAGCAATTTCTTTGGCGATTTGATAAACCATAGCCTCAAAAACCGCTAAAGCACGTTCATCTCCGTTTTGTATCTTTTGTTCAACGATCCGTAGATCTCCGGTACCCAAATAGGCGATCAGACCTGCTTGGCCATTGATTTTTTTGATCATTTCTTTTTCGGAATAACGTCCACTGTAACATAATCGAACCAATGAATATACCGGTAAGGTTCCGGCTCTCTCTGCGGAAAACGGACCACCCTCATTGGCGTTATTGACATCGATGATGCGCCCATTGCAAACCGGGGCAATGGAAAAACCTCCTCCTAAATGAGCAACGATCAACCGGAGTGAAGGAAGGTCTTTATTGGTTTCTTTGGCATGACGGATCATCGTTGCACGAATATTGAGTGCGTGTAACATGCTGGCTCTTGGTAGTTCCGGCAATCCACTAAATCGAGATACATCATCAAACTCATCGACCGATACCGGATCAACAATATAACTTGCAACACCGAAACGTTGAGCGGTTTCATCCGCCAAAAGACCGCCCAAATTGGAAGCATGTAATCCATATTTTCCTTCGCGCAAGTCTTGTTTCATGGATTCGTCTACAGGATAAACTCCACTATGAAGAGGTTTCAACATCCCTCCCCGACCCACGATTGCTGAAATCTTCAACCCCTTAGCGTGCCGGTCCAACCACTTTTGAATCAGCTGATTGCGGTAGGGTAATTGCGCTAAAATTGATTCAAAAGGCGCCAGTTCAGAGCTCTCATGGTTGATGGTTTCTTGGACGATAACATCTGTATCAGTAAGTAAAGCAAGTTTGGTTGATGTTGAGCCGGGATTAATAGCGAAAACAACATTCATTAGCAGACCTCCTCTTCTTTCTCTTTTTTAATCTATTTCAACACGCGAATCTTTTTTCCTGCCTGCGCTTAATTTTCGGCTTAATCCCTCATCTTTAAGATC
>CAZAFY010000032.1:0-10442 GCA_964484445.1 uncultured Eubacteriales bacterium | reverse complement strand
AAATGCCAAGATGCTCCAAAGCTTTCGCGAATGGTTCATCTGTTCAGACACTTCTGCTTGAACAGAACTCAAGGTAAACTCACCTAACATAATAATATCCAGATCAGGTTGCGCAATTTTCTGAACCATTCACAATCACCCCTTTAAGAATAATTCCCACGTTGACGAAAGGCTTCATACATGAGTAGCCCTCCTGCCACAGAGGCATTCAAGCTACTGATTTGACCAACCATTGGAATCCTCAGAAGAAAATCACAATGCTCACGAACTAATCGACTCAACCCTTTACCTTCCCCACCAATGACAATGGCAAGAGGGCCTTTCAAGTTGCTTTTGTAAACGACTTGCCCATCCATATCGGCACCGGCAACCCAGATTCCATGAGTTTTCAGTTGCTGTATGGTACGGCTAATATTTGTTACCATGGCGACCGGCAGATACTCCCACGCTCCGGCAGACGCTTTGATGGTTGCAGGCGTGATACCGGCGGCTCTCTTTTCACGTAAAATCAACCCGTGTACCCCTGCTGCAGAGGCTGTGCGCATTAAAGCACCAACGTTCCCCGGATCTTCAACTCCATCTAAAACCAATAGAAAAGGATCTTCTCCGCGCTCCTTGGCCATGCGAATCATGTCGTCAACATCCACCATGGGCTTCGCTGTAGCAATCGCAATGACCCCTTGATGGATCCGACCTTCACTCAGTTGATCGAGTCGATTACGATCAACCCGTTGGATCTCGATCTTCTTTTCTTTTGCCGTGTACTCTATACTTGCAAACGCTTCGCCTTTTCCATCTTTTAATAAATAAATAATCTCCATGGGACGATTGGCTTTCATTGCTTCTAAAACCGGATGCCTACCTTCGATTTGCTCCATGTCACCCTCCTATTTTTGACGTTCACGGGTCGGATAACGACCACAAGACATTTTTCCTTCCGGACAGAAACCTTCTCGCTCACAGACAGGACCGGTTCGAGAGAACAAGAGGGGTGAGACCTGAAGTAACTCATTGCGCATCAGTTCAGCCATTTGGCGGATTTCCCACTGGGCACGCATACACATTCTCTGAGTAAAAAAATTGTATAGGCTGCGTGCATTCATGGTCATCACCAACTTGGTTTCACAGGCATTGGGAAGTAGATAACGCGCATCTTCGTTGGGAATCCCATATGACAACATTTGATTATAACTCTCTTGAATGCTTTGAATTTGGCGAAGGAAGGCAGCTTTTGCTTCCGGGTGTCGTTCAATACTTGGTGGGATCACAAAATCGAATTCCTTCTCACTGACATAGCGTTGAGACTGTTGAGAATACGATGCCAACCGATGTCGCACTAATTGATGAGACATCGCCCGACTCACGCCTTCAATGGCAAAAGTGAAACTGACATGCTCTATAGGAGATTCATGACCCATGGCCAGTAAATCCTCCACCAATTTTTTGACTTGCTTTGCGGTCATCGTTTCCTGTAATTGAGCAGCTCCGACCGGTGAATAACACAACCTTGCAGCTGCGGCTACCAATTGATCCGGATTTGGAGTATGACTTAATAAGATCACCTTCATGACTCGACCGACTCCATTTCTTTCATAATGTGCTGAACCAATTCATCAATACGGCTTTGCCGTTCTTTTAGGTAAAGATACCCCATTAATGTTTCTAAAGCTGTGGCATGACGATATTCAAGAACCGTCGACCCACGAGAAGCGTGCTTGCTTTTGACATTTCTACCCCGTCGTAACCATTCTGCTTCTTCTTCGGTCAAAATCTCAGCGAGAAAATGTACTGCCTTTGCTTGGGCATCGGCACTGACAAAGCGCACGGTTTGCTTGTTAAGATCATGCAATTTAATATGTCCTCTTCGGATCATTTCGTGACGGATGGCAAGCTCAAAGACGGCATCACCCAAATACGCTAATGCCAGTGAATTGCCGGAGGTCAGTAAATCTTCTATTTTTTCTGCCATTGAACCCCCTGCGGAGTATCTTTAATCAAGATCCCCATGGTATCAAGTTGATCCCTAATAGCATCGGCCGCGGCCCAGTTTTTTGCTTTCCGTGCCTCTTGCCGTTGGGCAATCAAGCTTTCGATTTCAGTTTTTAGGTTTTCTTCCAAATCCTCTCCCTCTTGAAAGGCCGAGGCAAAGCCTAAGATTTCTGCCCAATCTGCATAGGCAGACAAGAAACGATTCCTCCAAGCGCGGTTCAATTGAGAGGAAGCAAGCCATTGATTGACTTGTCTGTTCCATTCAAAAAGGATCGCGATCGCTTCTGCGGTATTAAAATCATCACAAAGAGCGCTCCAAAACTCGTCCTGTGTTTTTTGTATGGCTTCTTCAAAATATTGATCTTCGATTGTGCTTTCGGTTTTAACACCCCGCAAGCTACGCACAGTATTTTGCAATCGTTCTAAGGCAACTCGACTTTGTTCTAATTGTTCTTGAGAAAACGCGAGCGGGGATCGATAATGGGCCGAAAGAATAAAGAAGCGTAACAAATAAGCCGGCACTTGCTCCAGCAAATCTTTGACACGGAAAAAGTTCTGTAAGGATTTGGACATCTTCTCGCCACCCGGCAAGGTCAACATGCCATGATGCAACCAGTACTTAGCATATTCATGTCCGCAAGCACATCGGCTTTGCGCTAACTCATTTTCATGATGAGGAAATAAAATATCGACTCCCCCACCATGCATGTCATAAGACTCCCCTAAGTACTTGCAAGACATGGCTGAGCACTCAATGTGCCACCCTGGCGTTCCAGGACCCCAAGGGCTCTCCCACGTGGGTTCCCCGGGTTGAGCTACAGTCCAGAGCGCAAAATCCCCCGGATTCTCTTTATGATCTTCTACTTCCAACCTAGCGCCGGCTTGCATTTCTTCAATGCGACGACCCGACAATTCTCCATAGGACGGATCACTGGTCACACGGAAATAGACATTGCCTTCCTTCGCATAAGCATGCCCTTTCTCGACCAAAACTCCAATCATTCGGATGATCTCATCCATGTTCTCTGTTACTCTGCAATACAAATCTGCTCCGGCTACCTCTAAACCCTTCATATCTTGATAATAGGCATCGATATAAAATTGTGCCATTTCTAAAGGATCTTGACCTTGGGCAATAGCTTTTGCCGCAATCTTTTCGTTGACATCGGTAAAATTCTGCACATGATAAACATCGTAGCCTAAGCGTCTTAATATACGCTTGATTGTATCCCAAACCAGGTCCATGCGAGCATGTCCTAAATGGCAATAATCTTGCACGGTCAATCCGCACGTATAAATGGAAACTTTGCCGGGGATTATGGGTTGGAACTCTTCTTTCTTACGGCTAAGGCTGTTATAGACCATCAGTGTTTTCATATTATTCTCTGCTCCTTTTCAATAAAACCACCGCTTGAGCAGCCAAACCTTCTTTTCTGCCAACAAAACCCAAGCCCTCAGTGGTGGTCGCTTTAATATTGATACAACTTCGATCGATTTCCACCAATTCGGAAAGTCGACATCGCATCGACTCCCGATAAGGAGCGACCTTAGGTGTTTGAGCAATGATCGTAAGATCCATATTTTCTACAGAAAAGCCTTCTTGCCGAATCAAGCGCAAAACTTGTTTCAATAAAAGGGAACTGTCTATGTTGCGGTAGGTTTCATCGGTATCGGGAAAATGCAGACCGATATCTCCCAGCGCTGCTGCTCCTAAAAGGGCATCGCATAACGCATGCAAGGCAGCATCGGCGTCAGAATGACCTATTAACCCTATTGGTGAAGGGATCTCAACGTTGCAGAGGATCATTTTTCGGTTCTCTCCGTAAGCATGAACATCAAATCCACTTCCGATTCTAAAACTCTCTGCCACTAAATATCCCTCCTTAATTACTTATTTTGGCAAAAATCATTCGCCCTGCTGAAGTCTGCAGCGATGTCGTTACCTCAACCATAAAGGTCTTTCCGACCATGCGGCTGGCTCCATCGACTACGACCATGGTACCATCGTCAAGATATGCGATCCCTTGCCCTTGTTCACGTCCAACTTTTATAATGGTAACGTTCAGCCCTTCACCCGGTAGGACAATGGTACGTAATGCGTTAGCCAAATCGTTGATATTTAAAACTTGTACCTGTTGCAACACACTCATCTTGTTCAAGTTATAATCTAAGGTCAAAAGCTTATAACCGGTTTCTTGTGATAATTTCACCAATTTCGTGTCAACGGCATTTTCGTTCTCATAATCTTTTTCAGAAATAATCACCGGAAAGTTGATTTCCTTTTGGATACGGTTCAAGATGTCAAAACCACGCCGTCCTCGAGCTCGTTTTATGGGGTCGGCGGAATCCGATAATAATTGCAATTCCGATAAAACAAATAAGGGAACGACTAAAGGTCCTTCCAAAAACCCGGTCGCACATAGATCTGCTATACGACCATCGATAATTACACTTGTATCGAGCAACTTTCCTCTTTGCTCATTCGTGCGAGAAGTCGGTGGTTCACCGAGAGTAGTTGCTTTGGCAGCAACTTCGGTTCGTTCTTTTCGCAATAGAGTCGTCACTCGCAATATGTCTTTCTTCTGGTACAGCGCCAATCGAACCCCAACGAATCCCAATATTACATTGAGGCCTATGGTGATACTGACTCCAATCACCGGCAACCCCATAAGAGCTAACCCCATGAGATTGGCTAATAATAAACCTATACTTAAACCAATGGAACCAATAATGACATCTTCTAAAGGGAGCTTCTGCAGGATCAATTCCGTTAAATGAATTAATTTCTCCACTGCACCAATTAGCAGAGGAGCTAATAAAAATGATATAAAGCCAATAAAAATGATGGAAAAAATATCTGCAGCTAAGTAACGCCAGGGTTCCAACCCAAGCCATGGATCCCATTGGAGCATTGTATAAAGCATGCGAATGCTGCCCAACAACTGGAAGCCAATATAAGCTCCGGCTAAAGCCAAAAGGACACGGATAAAGAATTTCGTTCGTTTCAAGCATTTCACCTCTCTTTCAGTAACGTCCGAATAAATACATATTCACCATAGAAAGAAGACTTCCTTTCGATGTCACAAATTATTCGTAAATTCTTTAACTTTTATCCAATTGTAACCCAAGTCAGCGTTTCCTACGATTGCATACGTAATAAAAACTTTTTTCACAATTTCACAAACATTCCTTGACATCCCCTCAAATGCGTGCTATAGTTAGGTCGTATCTGAGAGAGGTAGCAGGCAAGATTAGGTAAACGGTTGAGATTATTAATGATCCCGCCCTTAGCCACGAGACTCCAGAACAATATTTTATGACCCGTTTGTGGTTTAGGAGGAAAAAAATTATGTATCAAGACAAAACCCTAGCATGCCGTGACTGTGGCGCCGAATTCGTATTCACCGCCGGTGAACAAGAATTCTACGCATCCCGTGGCTTTACCAACGAGCCTTCTCGTTGCAACAGCTGCCGCAAAGCTCGCAAAAATACCCGTGGCGAAGGTAAAACCCAACAACGTGAAATGTTCGAAGCTACTTGCGCCGAATGCGGCAAAATTGCTTACGTTCCGTTCCGTCCCACTGGTGACCGCCCGGTATATTGCAAAGATTGCTACTCTGCTCACAATAACCGCTACTAAGATATAGCCATTCAGCTCTTTTGTCCTAGATGAAAGAGTTCGACTTGACTCTATAGTTAAATTAAGAAGCTTCCCTGCCGGTTTAACCGTACCGACAGAGAAGCTTTTTTAATGTACTGATAACGATTATTGAAGGATCACTCGGTGGAATACCTTCTTACCTTTTTTGATCAGAATCCGCCCTTCCTGTAGTTGTTCGTTGGTGATCACCAAATCAATAGCGGTGATCAAGACATCGTTGATTCGGATCCCTCCTTGTTGAATCAGGCGACGCCCCTCCGATTTACTGGCAACCAATTGACACTGCACCAGCAAATCAATGACGTTGATCCCTTGTTCTAAGAACTCTCCCGAAATCTCCGTGGTAGGCATATGACTTTCATCTCCGCCTCCTTCAAACAAAGCGGCAGCAGCGGAGGCAGCTTTTTCTGCTTCTTCTTGACCATGGATCAAAGCGGTGATCGAGAATGCTAACTTTTTCTTGGCTTCGTTAATATCTGCTCCCGGTGCAGTCGCTTCTGCGATCTCTTGCATACTCATAAAAGTGTAGACCAACATGTAGCGTGCGACATCACCATCTTCAACATTGCGCCAATATTGGAAGAATTCGTAGGGTGTCGTTTTTTCGGCATCCAACCAAACTGCACCTTTCTCGGTCTTCCCCATTTTTTGACCACTGCTGGTCAATAACAGAGGTAAGGTCAAAGCATAGGCTTCTCCACGCTCAACACGCCGAATCAAGTCTGAACCGGCTAAAATATTGCTCCATTGATCATCGCCACCGATTTGCAATTTGCAACCATGTAGACGGTAGAGATTCAAGAAATCGTAGGCCTGCATGATCATGTAGTTGAATTCTAAAAAGCTTAGACCCACTTCCGGACGTTCCATTCGAGCTCGGAAGCAATCTGCCGTCAACATGCGGTTGACACTGAAATGCGCCCCGATTTCTCGCAGGAAAGGCACATATTGCAGATTCATCAGCCAATCGGCATTATCAACCATGAGAGCTTTCCCCTCGGAAAAGTCCAACACTCGTTCCAATTGACGTCGTAAGCAGACTTTATTCTTTTCAATATCTTCCACTGTGAGCATTTTCCGCATTTCGGATTTTCCAGAGGGGTCTCCCACCATTGCAGTGCCACCGCCCACCACAATTATGGGACGATGTCCCATGCGTTGCATGTGCGCCATGACCATCACCGGATACAAATGTCCTACATGAAGACTATCGGCAGTGGGATCGATACCCACATAAGCCGTCACCTTTTCTTTAGCAAACATTTCTTTGATTTCTTCTTCGTGGCTCAATTGTTGTATAAAGCCTCGTTCTTGCAACATTTCGAATGCAGTTTTCATTTGCCTCGCCTCCTTCGTTTTTAAAAAAAGATAAAAAAAGACACCCCTACCAGGGGCGTCATGAACGCGGTACCACCCATTTTCAAACAGCGTGCTTACGATGTTTTTCTTGGACTCCTCTAACGCAGAGCACACGGCAACGCCTACTTCCAAGCATGCTTGGTTTTGGATCGCAACATCGGGAGTGTATTTCCTCTTCTCTCAGTTTCGGCTCACACCAACCGCCGAATCTCTGTATCTGAGTCAAAAAGTACTCTTCTCCGTCATGGTTATTGAAAATATTATACTGTGAGAGAATGGTTCTGTCAATAGATCACTTTCTTTTAGCAAACGGCCATTTCATCTTAATCACATACGCCATATAGATCAAACCAATGGTACGGAAGGCGGTCGAAAGATAAAAGATCGGATTCAATTGGTTACCAATGTTCTTATAGATCAGCATACCCAACATAGGGAAAACAAAACCCGTAACCTGCATTGCCATATTGAAAAAAGCCATGTAACTGGGGCGAATCGCCGGATTCGGAGCTACGCTTAGAAGGGTATTGAACTGAGACAAGTTGAAGGCCCCGCTGGCTAATCCATTGGCAACCGACAAGGCCCACAACAGCCACAAAGTGTTTTGATTGACATAGGCATGGAGCCAAGGTTGCATTAAAAAAAGCAGACAAGCAATAAAATAGACTTGTTTGTTACCGATACGGTCCGATACTCTACCCCAAAAGCGATAACTCAAGGTAGCGGTTATGGTGCTCAAAATCGAAATCATAGCAATTTGGGTATTACTTAGTAGCAAAACTCGAACATGCAAAATCGTCCACATCGAAGCAGAAATATTGAAGCCAATATAATAGATGAAAGAGGCCGCCGTAAAACTCAAGAAATGCTTATCCTTTATGACGAGCTTCATGCCGTCAAAGGGTTTCTTTTGAGGTGTCGTTTCAACCTCGGCACTTTCCACCTTCACTTCTTTGATCTTGGCTAAATAATAGGTGGAAGCAATTAACCCCAAAAAGGCTAACAAAAACAATAATCCAAAGTTGTAAGGATACGGGATATGGTCCAACAGCGGTCCTGCCAGAAGCATACTGCCTAAAGTAATCCAGCCTACAATAAAGTTGCGATCTCCAAAGATCCGGCCACGAAAACGAATCGGGAAAATCTCTCCCATGAGCTGCGTCCACATGGTGTTGACGACCACCGCTGGAAAGTTCATCCAGGTGACCAAAGCAATAAAGACCCAGGCTTTCATAATACCGGAAATCGGTAGAAAGGGAATTATGGCATAAAATAAGTAATTGATACGATGTGCCCAACACCATGCCAATAGTGGTTTGAGCTTGAAATCAGTGCGCTCTGTTATGATCGCAGAAGGAATCTGAGCAATCAATCCCATGAGTGCCGGCCAAGCCGCTAAAAAGCCCAACATTTGATCGGTAGCCCCTAAGCGCAACGCAAACACACCCATGAAGGACATGGTCAATCCGTTCATAATACTATAGGTCATGCCGTCGGCAATACTAAAAATTGCATTCTCTCGCATAACATCATTGTCCAAATAACCAACCAGCCAATTTCTGATTTTCCCACCCATGATATGCTCCTCCAACCGATGATCTCCGTGAAACGGATGATTATCGAGCTCCAATTCGCCTTTACTGGTCGATTTCCCTTTTCAATTATAAGTCTTCTCACAACTCTCACTTTAATGGTGATTCCTAACAAAAAACCATGCGATTCATCGGGTTGTCATTTTCTTCAACTACCGTTATACTAAGGGATATGGGAGGGGGAAACCACCATGAATACATTATTAGCAGCACTGGGATGCGGGTTGCTCTTTGGTTTTGGACTACGAAGATTTCCGAACCTTGCGAAACGCATTCCCTTTGCCATCACCATGGGCTTATTTGCTTTAATCTTCGCCATGGGAATCCAAGTGGGTGGAAGCCCTGAGGTTATGGAGTCGGTGGTAGAAATCGGCTCACAAGCTGCGCTCTTTGCTTTGTTTACCGTCACAGGTAGTGTTGTATTTTCCTTACCGTTAGCCCTTTGGTGGAGAAAGCGGCAAAGGAGGGTACCATCATGATTCTTGCTCTTATTGGAACACTCTTAGCCGGTATCTTTGCTGGGGTTTTCTGGTTGCCCCAAGGATCTCTTGACCTCGTCTCGCAAGGGGTAACCTGGACCTTATATCTGTTGCTTTTCCTGATTGGAGCCGATATGGCCGGGAGCGGGAATCTCTGGAAGAAGTTCATACAACTCGACAAACGCTTATTTTTACTGCCGGTTTTATCGATTCTTGGTTCGGTCGTGGCAGGGGGACTCACCGGAGCTCTTCTACAGATTGGAACTTGGCAAGGAGCGGCCATTGGTGGTGGTATGGGTTGGTATTCCATCTCCGGTGTGCTCTTAGGCCAAACTTTAGGTGCTCAGTTTGGTGCTCTGGCTTTTCTGACCAACATCTTTCGCGAGCTCTACGCCTTCATCCTGATGCCGCTTTTGTTCCGCTGGAACTTCGGTCCTTCGGCAATCACCATTGGAGGAGCGACCACCATGGACACCACCTTACCGATCATTAATCGATACGGCGGTTCCGATATGACTCTATTAGCCATTTTACACGGCTTGGTCTGCTCTGCTGCCGTGCCGATCATCGTTCCCTTCTTAGCCTCTTTAGCAAAATAATAGAAGTCGCCTTTCGTTTTATGCGAATGGCGACTTCTATTATTTTATGTGAGGTTAGTACTTAAGATTTCTAACTAGCCAATAATCTCTTTAATCGTTTCTTCGTTTAGAGATTTAATAATCTCGGTCGCCAATTTAATGGTTGCATCGAGATCGGACTCCGCTAAATAGCAATAATGAGTGTGGGCGTAACGAGTGGGAATTCCTAAAACTAGGCAAGGCACGGCATGATGTGTAGTGTGAATGGCAGAACCATCGGTTGAGCCTGAGCGTCGCACCCCAATTTGGTAAGGGATTTGATGCGCATCAGCAATCTTTTTGGCATAGCGCAAGAAGCCGGCATGTGAAATCATACCACCATCGATCACGCGAATCTGAACTCCTTGTTTCACTCGGCATTGAGCGGTGTAAGAATCGGTGAAGAAATCATCGGAAGGCGAACCTTCAAAAACAATAGCGAAATCGGGTTTTACCACCTGAGCCGTAACTTTAGCACCACGACAACCCACTTCTTCTTGGGCGGCAAACGCACCTACCGGTTCAACCTGAAGCGGTAAAGCTTTCACATTTTCCATGGTTTCAATAATACATTGACAGCCAATCCGGTTATCGAAAGCTTTGCTCATGAAGACACCGTTGACTTCGTTGAATTGACAGGTGACGTCGGGCATGACCGGGTCACCGGGCTGGATCCCGAAGACATTCATGACTTCATCGCGACTGGTTGCGCCAATATCAATCGTAATATCGGTTTGCTCTAATG
>CAZAFY010000031.1:0-10588 GCA_964484445.1 uncultured Eubacteriales bacterium | reverse complement strand
TCAATGTTTTCAGTTTGATGTTATAATCTGGATTTGATCCGTTATTTCGCACTGCAACAATGATTTCTTTGGAAATACGAGCAAAGACTTGCCCTCTGACTGCATCGACTTTTCCTTTCGCACGCTTGATGGTAGCCCATTTAGAGTGACCCGACATAATAACAACCCTTTCTTATTCTTAAGATTAATTTTCTTCTGAATACCAAGTAGCCAAACGGATAGGTTCTGAGATAATTTGCTGAAGTTCGTTCAGGAGATTTGCGATCTTCATTTCCAAATCAATGTATTCACGACATAGCGGATGATTACTCAAAACTTGAGCCAGTTTCTGGATCTCATCCATTTGAGACGGAGTCGGAGAATGCCCCGCTTGGTACAGTGAAGCCAATGCTTTTTGCTTTGAAAAAAAGTCATCCATCATGCTCTTGGCCACCGCTTGGTTGCGAATTCTCATTTTTAACTGTTTGAGTCTCTGGATATCTGAATGCATCGAGATGGCTTCCGCCAGTTGATTTGCGATTTCATAAGGATTCAAATCATCACTTCCTTGCTCTGTTACAGAATTCATCCTGTTTATTTCTCTATACAGTGCTATTTTCCCTCCTATCGGCTTTTGACAGAATCGGTCGCATTCACAAAATTGAAATTTGTTTTTTCTTATAGCTGTGGTATAATAAGCACGATGATTTTCCAAAGGAGGGAATGAGGATGAACCTTATAGGAAAAAAGAAAGCATCTTCTTCAGAAAAGACAAAAAAGAAAAACAAGACCGAAGCGATGAGCCTCTTGTATAAAATCTTGATCGGTGCTCTCTTAAGTGTTTGTATTATTGGAGGAATCGGGTTAGGCTGGGCTTATTCTGTTTTACAAGACCTTCCTGATCTTAACCCAAATTTACTGGCCAATCCTGCTGCAGCTTCAACGATTTTTGACAAAAATGGTGAGGTTCTACTTTCTATGTTCTTAGAAGAGGATTACCGATTACCAGTGGACTTCAATGATATTTCGCCTTGGATCAAAAAAGCGGTTGTGGTTTCTGAGGACAAAGGCTTTTATGAACACAACGGAATTAACGTCAAGGGGACACTGCGAGCAATCACTTCGTTGGGGAAAGCCGGAGGAGGAAGTTCGATTACCCAACAATTAGCACGAAATGTGTATTTGACATTAGATGTAAGTTTTGCCAGAAAATTACGCGAAATGGCCCTAGCCTTGCAACTGGAAAAACTCTACAGTAAAGATGAGATTTTAGGTTATTACTTAAATCAGATCTTTTTTGGACATTGGGCACAAGGTGTACAAGCCGGCGCACAAATGTATTTCGGCAAAGACGCCAAAGATTTGAATTTAGCCGAATCTGCAATGCTGGTTGCTACCATTCCCTCGCCAAATGAATATTCACCATATATCGATTTTGAAACTTCAACTTATATGCAACATCTTATGCTCGACCTCATGCTAGAAGAAGGTGCGATCTCTCAGGAGGAATCCGAAGAAGCGAAAGCCTTTGAGATCACATTAGTTGGTTTAGATGTAGCACGAACTGCTTCCTTTACTTCAAACTACTTTGCCGATTATGTTTTAGATCAATTACCGGAGTTACTGACACCTTATTATGGATCTCAGGAGATTGCCGAAAAAGCGATCACCAGTTTTGGTTTAGAAATACACACGACGTTAGATCCGGTTGCACAAGCCTCTGTAGAAAAAGCAATCAGTGATCAATTGGTGAAATACCAAGATCGAAATGAAGACGGCCAATATGATCGACAAGCTGCCGCGGTTGTCATACAACCAGAAACAGGTTATATAGTGGCTTTAGTGGGTGGTCGCGAGTATCCAGAGAATACTACCGGTGCATGGAACCGAGCTTCCGATTCGTTACGCCAGCCGGGTTCTTCTATTAAACCCCTCATTGACTACGCCCCCGGAATCGCAGCTCGTTATATTACAGCCGCTACCGTGTTTGATGATGTGCCAACACCTTACGAAACATATACTGACGAAGATTGGGAACCCACAAATTTTGATGATGCTTACTTTGGATTGATTAATGTAAGAGAAGCATTAGCTCGTTCACAAAACATCCCGGCGATTAAAACCATGGAATTGGTTGGAGTCGATGAATGTATCTCTTTTGCGCGAAATTTGGGGCTAACAAGCATCGGCGAAGATGACCGAAACCTTTCTGCTGCCATTGGTGGTTTGACTTATGGCGTCAGCCCCTTAGATATGACGGTAGCTTATGCTACCTTTGCAAATCAAGGAGTTCGTACCAATCCGGTCGTAGTGACGAAAGTTGTCGATAAATACGGTGTGACGATCTTCGAAAATCGACCCTATAAAACCATTGTTTTTGATGAGCAGACTGCCTATATCATGACCGATTTACTGAAAACAGTGGTCTCTCTCCCCTACGGCACCGGTCGTTTAGGTCGATTAGGTGACCGCCCTGTAGCGGCAAAATCTGGAACGACAGACGATTTCTATGATTTATGGTTTTGTGGTTACACAAAAGAGTATGCTGCAACGGTATGGATCGGGCACGATCAAGTCAAAGAAATGTATGACTTGTATGGAACTGGAATTGCACCCAAAGTGTGGCAACAATTCATGGCTGAGATTCACGAAGGCTTACCAATACGAGACTGGGAAGTACCCAAAAACATTGAAAGAGTTGAGGTTTGCCGGCTTTCCGGACTAAGACCTTCTGCTATTTGCCCGTCAGATACCAGGATTTATGAAGTTTTCATTACAGGCACAGCACCTGCCTTAACGGAAGTATGCTCAACCCATGTCATCGCCGAAATCGATACCCGTAATGCCCAATTAGCTACTCCGGAAACTCCTGAAGCCTATGTGGCGAAGCAGCTTTTCATACGTCGTCCCACGCCACTACCGTATCCTCTGCCATATGGCAATTATCCCCCGGATGCCAAATATGAGATTCCAAAAGTCTTTTCCTCCTTGGGAGCAGATGAGCCTGTGATCCCTCCCGTTACACCTGATCCTACGGATCCAACAGAGCCACCAGTTCCACCTATAACACCTTAAGCTTCAAGCCACGCACAACGTTGAAAAATACTCAACAATGTGCGTGGCTTTTTGAAATTTCAAAAAAAATTTTCAACTACTAGGCTGAAGTATGGACAACGGCGTCCATCTATTATATAATTCTTAAGGTTATATTCCTAACTAAATGCACGGGAGGTATTTTAACATGAAAAATTTCACTGGAAAGGATTACGCCCTAGGTGTTCAACACTTGTTTGCCATGTTTGGTGCAACAGTTTTGGTACCTTTATTGACTGGGTTTAATCCTGCATTAGCCTTAGTAACGGCTGGAATCGGAACTCTTATTTTTCATTTTTGCACCAGTTTCCAAGTACCGGTTTTCCTTGGCTCTTCTTTTGCCTTTATTGGTGCCGTAGCTACTGCAGCTGCAACAAAAGGAATTCCCTACGCCCAAGGTGGCATCATGGCAGCCGGCCTTGTTTATGTGGTATTATCCTTTATTATTCGTGCAATCGGTTCAGAAAAAGTAAAAAGCATGTTCCCGCCCGTCGTTACCGGACCGGTTATTTTGGTCATTGGTATCAGTTTGGCGGGAATTGCTGTAAAAGATGCGTTGAATATAGCTACCTCAAGTGCTTTCCAAGTATTTACGACAGTTGGTTTCACCTCTGATTCTTTGTTGAGTCTTTTCATCGCTCTGTTTACCTTGGTTGTAGTCATTGGTTTTTCGATTTTTGCCAAGGGTTTCTTTAAATTAGTGCCAATTCTTTTCGGAATTGGTAGTGGATATCTCCTCTGCTTAATCCTCCAATTCATGGGAATCTTCCAAATGGATTTCTCTGCAATTCAATCTGCTCCATGGTTAAATATTCCTTACGTCACCCCCGGCTTTTTCTCCTTACCCAAATTTGACTGGGGTGTCATCATATCAATTGCTCCCATTGCTTTAGTTACTTTTATGGAGCATATCGGCGATATCACCACCAATGGCACCGTAGTCGGTAAAAACTTCTTTGATAAACCGGGTCTACATAGAACCCTTTTAGGAGACGGCTTGGCAACTCTCATGGCAGGTTTCTTTGGTGGTCCGGCTAACACGACCTATTCGGAAAATACCGGAGTTCTTGCAACCACTAAGAACTATAATCCGGCGATTTTAAGGATTGCTGCTGTTTTTGCGATCCTCTTAGGATTCTTAGGAAAATTTGGAGCTACTTTACAAACCATTCCCGGCCCCGTTAAAGGCGGTGTTGAATTAGTGATTTTCGGTATGATTGCCAGTATTGGTATTCGATCTTTGGCAGAAGCCAATCTCGATTTCACCAATTCCCGCAATTTGATTATCGTAGCCTTGATTCTTACTCTTGGCCTTGGCATCGATGTGATCGGTGGAATTCCGCTAACCATTGCTAGTGCCCAGATCCGCTTTTCCGGCCTCTTCGTTGCAACCTTTGTCGGGGTCATTCTCAATGCAGTATTACCGGAAAATGTATAATGTTTAAAGAAAGGATTTGATCTTCTTGTCAGCCACTACTGTTTATGAAATGAACCATCCCCTAATTTGTCACAAGATTTCAATGATGCGGGATCAAGCCACCCCAGTCAAGGAATTCAGAGAGTTAGTCCACGAGGTCTCTCTCTTGCTTGGATACGAAGCAACGAGGGATTTACCCTTGGTAGAAAAGCCTGTTTCTACCCCTGTTGCTGAAACGATTGGCAAGTTTGTCGATAAACAGGTTGCCTTAGTTCCCATTTTAAGGGCTGGGTTAGGTATGGTTGATGCAATGATGAGTTTGATACCAGCTGCCAAGATTGGTCATATCGGTTTGTATCGTGATCATGACTCCTTAAAACCGGTGGAGTATTATTGCAAATTACCACCAGATATTGAAAATCGACATGTTCTTGTTTTAGATCCTATGCTAGCTACCGGTGGAAGTGCTTCTGAAGCAATCAGTATGATCAAAGCGAAAGGGGCAACAAGGATCAAATTGGTTTGTATAATCGCTGCACCGGAAGGCATTGCTTGTCTGCAAAAAAACCACCCCGATGTCGAGATCGTCTGCGGTGCCATCGATGAGCGCTTAAATGAACACGGTTACATTGTTCCCGGTTTAGGCGATGCAGGAGATCGACTCTACGGAACCTTATAGAAATAGTACATAGAAACGCCACCCGCTGTTGGTTGACACCAATAATGGGTGGCTTCTTTATTGATCCATAAAATGTTTAGAGAAGTAAGAAACGATACAAGTAGAACAAACCAAAAGATGCTCCGGCAAGGATCGGTAAAAGTTTGATATTCTCTTTTGTCACATTCCCTACCCCACATCCCACATAGGAGTTACTCAAAATTTGACACAAATGAAGTGGTGAATAGTAATACCCAATAAAGGACCAGATATAGATGAAAAAGACGTAGAGCAATTTCTCTGTAGGACTAATGGGCAGGGTCTGCACCAATGGCAGTAGAATGCCTAAACTTACCATATTCAGCCCCGTCGACAGTCCTAAAACCGTTGCTATAAGCATAATTACTAAAAGCACGCTGAAACCAGAGACCGATAAAAACAAGTTTGAAAAAAGGGTCATGACAGATGCCTGGCTTTTGATCAAGTTTTGCACGAAATAAACCCCTACCAACATAAAAAGGGTGTGTAGGTTGATTCCTTTGATTGCTGTTTGCAGATACGTACTTTTCTCAGAAACTAAGAAGAAGCTGAAACCGATACTGATCAATACAGAAAGCCACATCGGGAATCCAAAAATCAAGTTGATCAGAACAATGCCATAAATCGGTGCAGAGTATAAGGCCAAATCTCTGAGGGCTTCTGAAACAGAAGACTCTGAAACTGTTCTTTCAACAGGTACATTCTTTAGGTGGATCATATATGCCCCACCAACATAAAGAATGACCAATGGAATGTTAAGCGCGATCAATCGATAAATCCCGATCTCAGGCATAATCGAATCGATGAGAAGCATAGCGGAACCGAATGGAACTACATACATGGCTACGTGACGAAACGTTAGATTAATAGTTGATATGCGATTTGAAGAAATGTTTAATTTCTTCCCAATATTATTGACAAAAGGCACCGAAAGAAAGGCCCCTCCGGGTACGGGCAACATTCCTAGAATAGCCGGTAAGAGCATCATAATAATTTTAGGATTATGAATTAGAACTTCCAGACTGCTAACGATTCGTTGGAATATTCCATAGCGACTCAAGACCGTTCCAAGGATACCGATCATGATCACAGCCAACATAGTACTTTGTACAGACCCAGTGGTAAATACACGAAGAAATGCATCCCAGACTTCCGGGGGTTTGATTCCTGCAAATAAACTCATCAATAACCCTGTAATAACCAAGGCTCCACCAAAACCTATTTTCTTGATTCTGGTCAAGAATGGCATAAAAACGAATGCAGCAGCAATTCCTAATGCTTGATTCATATAAGTAATAGCCCCTTTGCTTATGGTAATTTGATTTTACCATTTTCAATACCCGATTGAAGTTTCCCTTTATAGAATTGTGAGGATATTGAAGTCAGAAAGAAAAATATCCACATTTTACCATAATAAAAAGAGCGATCTCCGTTGAGACCGCTCTGGTGGACCAGTATTATAAGAACAAACCGCTAAAGGTCAAAGCAACGATTGACATCAATTTAATAAGGATATTCAATGAAGGTCCTGATGTATCTTTGTAAGGATCTCCGACCGTGTCACCAACAACCGCTGCAGCGTGGGCTGGAGTTCCTTTTCCGCCATATGCACCAGCTTCAATGAACTTCTTAGCATTGTCCCAAGCACCACCTGAATTTGACATTTGAATGGCTAATAGGACACCGGTAACCGTCGAACCCGCTAAAAGCCCACCAACGGCATGTTTTCCAAGCAACAGACCAGTTACAATAGGACTTAGAACAGCGATAACGCCGGGTAAGACCATTTGTCGTAAGGCAGCAGTAGTAGAAATATCGACACATCTTGCATAGTCAGGTTTCCCGGTGCCTTCCATAATACCAGGGATCTCTCGGAACTGACGACGAACTTCTGCGATCATTTCTTGAGCTGCTTTACTGACCGCTTCCATGGTCATGGCTCCGAATAAATAAGGCAACATGCCCCCAATTAGTAAGCCAACAATTACTTTGGGTTCCATGAGGTTGATTACATCTAATTGTACACTGGTAGCATAAGCAGAGAACAAAGATAATGCTGTCAAAGCAGCGGAACCAATAGCAAATCCTTTACCAATCGCTGCAGTTGTGTTACCAACCGAATCCAATTTATCGGTAACAGCACGAACGCTCTTGTCGAGTTCTGCCATTTCAGCAATTCCACCTGCATTATCAGCAATTGGACCATAAGCATCGACTGCTACAGTGATTCCGGTTGTCGAAAGCATACCGACTGCAGCCATCGCTATTCCAAATAGGCCTGCAAAATTGTAAGCAACTAAAATAGCAATCGAGATTACAAAAATAGGAGCTGCTGTCGAATACATTCCCACTGCTAAACCGGAAATGATCGTTGTTGCAGGACCTGTTTGAGATGATTCTGCAATTCCTTTAACCGGTTGGAAATCAGAAGAGGTATAGTATTCGGTAATTTGACCTATCGCGATACCGGCTACTAATCCGGCAACGGTAGCAAAGAAAAGATTCCAATTGGAAATACCGGTCACGGCGAAAACTGCCGATATTGCAACAACCAAAAGTCCTGCTACATAGGTTCCGGTATTGAGGGCTTTTTGGGGACTTGTTCCCGCACCGGCGTTGACAAAACGAGTGCCGATCATGGCAGCAAGTGTTCCAACAGCGGCTAAAAGCAATGGATATAAGACCATGTTGAGTTCCATTTTTGCTGTCAAAGCAATAGACATAGCAGCAATGATTGATCCCACAAAAGATTCAAAGAGGTCGGCACCCATGCCGGCCACATCGCCCACGTTGTCACCAACATTGTCAGCAATAACAGCAGGATTGCGTGGGTCATCTTCAGGGATTCCAGCCTCAACTTTACCCACTAAGTCAGCTCCGACATCGGCGGCTTTTGTATAAATACCACCACCAACTCTGGCAAACAGAGCAATGGAACTAGCACCTAGTGCAAACCCATTGACGATATTCGGATCTTTAAAAATATAATAAAGTATAGCAACACCACTTAAGCCTAAGCCAACAACGGCCATACCCATAACAGCGCCACCGTTAAAAGCGATTTTTAAAGCGGGATTTTGCCCTTCTTTGGCGGCTTCTGCAGTTCTGACGTTCGCACTCGTAGCAACATTCATTCCAAAGAACCCAGCCAAAACTGAACAAATGGCTCCCAATACAAAAGCTACCGCTGTTTGTGGCTGCAAAACTTCGGACGGAGTAACAAAACCAATAATCAATATTGCTGCAGTTACAACCAAAACAAACCAGACCAAGGTCTTATACTCACGCATTAAAAAGGCCATGGCACCTTCGTGGATCGCATCACCGATTTCTTTCATCTTTGCATTTCCTGCGGGCTGACGTTTGATCCATCCGGCTAAATAGAAGGCGTAGAGTAGGGCTAAAACGCCAACTCCCGCTGCAATAAACTCATAGGGCATAATTTCTTCTTCCTCCTGTTCACTTTAACAGGGAACGCACGAATGCGTCCCCTGTACATCGGTTTTTTATTTTAGAATTTCTACCAAATCGCCGGTCCTCAACCCAGAGGCATTGGCTTCATCGGTATCGATGTGAAACTCTAAGGCGTATGCCGGATTAACTCTGGCTAATACTTGATCAAAAATCAGGCTTCGTGGATTATCTGTAGTTTTGATACGAATAATGTCTTTGTCTTTGATTCCATAGGGAGTTGCTTCATCCGGATGGAAGTGAACGTGACGCATAGCCACGATGACTCCTTCGGTCAATTCGACTGTGCCCTTAGGTCCTTTCAGTGTGATTGGACCTGATCCAGTCAAATTTCCACTGTCTCGAATTGGAGCTTGGATACCCAATGTTACACAATCGGTCATAGACACTTCAATTTGAGTTTGCTTACGCTCCGGACCTAAAACGCGAACATTTTTGATGGTGTTTTTAGGACCGACTAAATCTACTCGTTGATCACACGCAAATTGTCCAGGTTGGTTTAAGTCTTTTATATTGGTAAGGCAAGTATCTTCACCAAATAGAAGAGCAAGATCCTGTTTTGAAAGATGAAGATGGCGTGCAGAAACACCACATACGGCTTTTAAAGGTTCCATGTAACAAGCCTCCTTCTATTGCATTTCAATTAAGGGATCACCGGAGTTGACACTTTGACCTTTGGTCACGAAAATTGCCTTTACGGTTCCAGCCTTGGAAGCCATGATCTCGTTTTCCATTTTCATTGCTTCTAAGATCAATAACAAATCTCCAGGCTTCACTACTGTTCCGACTTGAACCTTGACATCCAAGATGGTGCCGGGAATGGGAGCTTTAATGACTTCTCCATTGCCGGAAGGAGCAGCTGCTGGTTTTGCAGCCGGAGCCGGGGCAGCGGTTTTGGGGGTGGCTTTGGGTTGAGGTGCCGGAGCTGCTTGAACAGGAGCTGCAGTTGTTACTTGAGGGGTTGCTGCACCGCCTACCTCTTCAACTTCTACTTCATAAGCAACGCCATTAACGTGGATTAAATAGGTTTTCATTATTCTATCTCCTTTATCCGTCTCTTATTGATACAATCCTTGCCGTGCGGCAATGGTTTCTTGTCTGGCAGTAGAAGCCCATCCGCTCTCGAGGGAGGTGATTCTACGTATACTGTTCACCTTGATACCGGTTGTTCTATCACTTCCTAAGTAAGCAGCTAAAGCAGCTGTGATAACAGCAACCAATTGTAAATCATTTTCCGGGGTGTTGTCAAGAGTTTCTGTTTCGGTTATCTGAGCGAGTTGTGGCGGAGCAACGACTTCCGGTTTTTTATAAAATGCGGACTTCAATGCTGATACCACAATTATTAGAACGATCAGAACTACAAATACAGTTCCCATGCCCAACAGAGTTGTGATGATACTTGTTTCGGTTTTTTCGATAACTGATAATGTCTGTTCCATTTTGCCTCCTTAAACAGGTAAGTTCCCGTGTTTTTTCGCCGGACGGGCTTCCCGTTTGGTGATGCACATTTCGAGAGCATTGATTAATGAGGGACGGATTGTGGCGGGATCAATAACATCGTCAACAAAACCACGAGAAGCTGCTACATAGGGATTAGCAAATTTATTGCGATATTCATCGATCTTTTCTTGACGTTTGCTCATGGGGTCGGCTGCATCTTTGATTTCATCTTTGAAAATAATGTTTGCAGCTCCATCGGGTCCCATAACAGCAATTTCTGCGTTCGGTAAAGCAAAAACCATATCGGCTCCGAGATGACGGCTACACATTGCAATATAGGCTCCGCCATAAGCTTTTCGAGTGATCACTGTCAGTTTAGGCACATTCGCTTCAGAATAAGCATAAAGCAATTTTGCGCCGTGACGGATGACTCCGCCATGCTCTTGGCTCACTCCAGGAAGATATCCAGGAGTATCGGTAAATGTTACAAG